>JBGQCW010000423.1:0-2003 GCA_041495565.1 Candidatus Acidiferrum sp. | reverse complement strand
GCGCTCCAACGCGACGATGCTTTACGGCCACGTGGAGACGGAAGAAGAGCGCGCCGACCACCTCATCAAGCTGCGCGAATTGCAGGACGAGACGCACGGCTTCGTCGCGTTCGTCCCGCTGGCGTTTCATCCGGACAACACCGCGCTTTCGCACATTCCGAAGCCGACGGGCTACGCGGACCTGCGCAACATCGCGGTGTCACGCTTGCTGCTCGATAATTTCGAGCACATCAAGGCCTATTGGATCATGCTCTCGCCGAGCATCGCGCAAATTGCGCTGCGTTTCGGGGCCAACGACCTCGACGGAACGGTAGTGGAAGAAAAGATTTACCACGACGCTGGCGCCAAGACTTCCGAGTTTACCCCGCGCAACGAATTGGAACGCCTAATCCGCGCCGCCGGCCGCGTCCCCGTTGAGCGCGACACGCTCTATCACCCGGTGGACCGCTCGAAGATGCCGCCGCTGCCGCCACCGACACGGTCCGATCTCGTCAGCCTGACGCTGAACGTCTAGCGCGGCCTTGTACAGATGCGCCTACACACCATTCATGAATGGTGTTGACTACTCCACACTTTCTGTCTATCGTAGGCTTTGAGGGGTTCCGTCATGCGCCACCAATTCGTTCTCGACGAACGAACCAACAAATTGCTTGAAGAACTCGCGTCCTACCGCGATGGGAATCGAAGTGTAATCGTGCGCGAAGCCATCCAGCTTTATGCGGACATGGAAGAGCGCCTGGACAAAATTGAAGCCGACCCCGCCTTCCAAAAAATGATGGCTGAATCGGACAAAGCGATTCGCGAAGGCCGTGTCACACCCCACAGCGAAGTTGTGCGCATGTCTCGCGCGCGCTCCAAGAAACGAAAATGAAATCGGGCATCGTCTGGGCCGATCCGGTCCGGGACCTGGCCCTTTCTCTTCCCTTGAAGGACCAGCAGGAGATTTACGGCAAGATTGCGCTACTGGCTTATTTTCCCCACATGTATCCCGTTCGTTCGAAAAGCAGGCGCTTCCGGCGGCATCGTTGTTTCCTCGCCGGAAATTGGCTGGTCTACTACCGGGTGGTGGATAAGACGGTTTACATTCGAGGCCTCTGGCCCGCCCGCATCCCTTGATTGCCGCGCCGGAATGAGAGCGGGCGACGCCGTGCGGCAAGTCCTCCGGTACCAGGGCGAGCTTCGCTGAAACTGTTTAGCTGGTTGCGGTTCCCATTCAGCGGATGGTTGCTGCTTTGGCCACGACTTTTTCCAGCACGTCTTCGGGCAAGGTCGCATAGCCCTGTTCCTGGGCGATCTTTTGTCCGCTGGTGTAGACCCACTTCAGATAATTGGCTACGGCGCGCCCGCGTTCAGGATCCTTGGCAACCGCGGGCACATAAATCCAGGTAAAACTGCTGATCGGATAACTCTCTTTCCCAGGCGCGTTGGTGAGCGAGACGCGAAAATCATTGTTCATCTTGCTGCCGCTTGAGGATGCCGCCGCGGCGATCGACTTGGTGGAAGGCCTGACGAACTCGCCGGCCGCATTCTTGATGCTGGCAATGCGAACGGCGGAACTGGCAGCAAGATTTAGTTCCGTGTATCCGACCGCGCCCGGGGTCGTTCGCAGCTTGGCCACCAGGTCCTGTGAACGCTGAAAGCTCTGGCCCACCGGCCATTTCGGTGAATCGCCGCGCCCGGCAGTGGATAGAAATTCCGGACTGACCTTCGCAAGATAATCCGAGAGAATGTAATTGGAGCCCTTGCCGTCCGTGCGGTGGAGGACTTGAATCGGAAGGTCCGGCAGCTTCATTTCCGGATTGAGCTTCGCAATTGCCGGATCGTTCCATACTTTGATTTTCCCGAGGAAAATATTCGCCACGACGGGCCCCGTGAGCTTGAGCTCGCCTTTCACATTGGGCAGCTCATAGATCACGACGATTCCAATCAGCACTGCCGGTAGTTCAAGAATAGATTTCTTCGCGGAGCGGAGCTGGGCTTCGGGGATCGGCGCATCGCCGCCG
>JBGQCW010000422.1:0-2006 GCA_041495565.1 Candidatus Acidiferrum sp. | reverse complement strand
TGCAGCATGAAGCGGTTGAATTGATCCTCCGCAAAAAGCAGGTCGAGCCGCTGCATGTCTTCCTTGGTGCCGAGGGTGAGAGTGGCGAGCGCCTGGGTTTCGCCGCGAGTGAAGAGCGCGGAACCGTGAACGCGGGGAAGCAAGCCGACTTCGCAAGTGATTTGGCGGATCTTGTCAAAGGCGCGGCCATCGGGGCGGCGGCGCTTGTTGAGAACGTCATCGCGGAAGATGTCCTCGCGGAGGCGTTCAAAGGCGCGCTTGGTCAGCGTGCGCTTCTCGTCCATCTCCTTCTTGGGCTCTTCGGGGATCGTCTTGATAATCTCTTCTTTGAGAGCATCGATGAGGTGGTAGCTTTCTTTTTTGGGATGCTTTTCGGTGTTCACCGCGTCGTGGAGCCGGTCGCCATACTTTTTCTGGAGGTCTTTGTAGATGGCTTCATCGAACGGCAGCGGCGCGACAACGACCTTTTTGGGCTTGAGCTGCGCGTGGAGTTCCTTGATGGCGGCGACGATTTTTTTGATTTGCGCGTGGCCGAACTCGATGGCATCCGCAACGGCTTCTTCGGAAACTTCCAGCGCGCCGGATTCCACCATGACGATGGCTTCTTCCGTGCCGGCAACGATGATATTCATCAAGCTTTTCTTCTGGTCGGCGACAGTGGGGTTGATCACCAACTGGCCGTCCAGCAGGCCTACGCGGACGCAGGCAATGGGCTTTTCGAACGGGAGGTCCGAGCAGTAGGCCGCCGCAGAGGCGCTGGTTACGGCGATGACGTCGGGGTCATTCTCGCTGTCCGCGGAGAGCACCAAAGAGACGATCTGCGTTTCGTTGCGCCAGGATTCGGGGAAGAGCGGGCGCATGGGGCGGTCAATCAAGCGGGAGGTGAGAATTTCCTTTTCCGAAGGGCGGCCTTCGCGCTTGAAGAAGCCGCCGGGAATTTTTCCGGCAGAATAGGTGTTTTCGCGGTAGTCGACGGTGAGAGGCAGGAAGTCGCGGTCATTCATCGTTGAGGCCATGCAAGCAGTGGTCAAGACAATAGTGTCGCCGTAGCGCGCGGTGATGGCGCCATTGGCCTGCCTGGCGATTTTTCCGGTTTCGAGGATGAGAGGGCGTCCTCCCACTTCGACGGTCACCTGATGGGGTGCGGGTGTAACTGTATTTTCAGACATGAGCAATCATTTCCTTTGGCTCGGCGCTTGGGCGGAGCAGTTCAGGGCAATTGGCCGCATTGCGGCCATCTTTGAGGAAGAAAAAAGGCGAGAACAGGTAGAGGCGAACGAAACGCGACGGACTACACCACGAGAAAACCCGGCATTAGCTCAGCCGGATGCCTGACGACAGACTCCGTGTGGAATTTGCCACTTCGTAAGAACGCAGTGGATACCGCCCCGTTTGTGCTGTATCTAAAGGGCGATTACTTGCGCAGGCTAAGACGTTCAACAATCTCGCGGTACCGATCCGGGTCGCGACGGTTGAGATAGTCCAGCAAACGGCGGCGCTTATTGACCATCATGATCAAGCCGCGCCGGGATGCATGGTCTTTCACGTGGGACTTGAGGTGCGTGGTCAGATAGCTGATCCGCTCGCTCAAAAGAGCGATCTGAACTTCCGGTGAGCCAGTGTCTTTTACATCCCTGCGGAATTGTTCGATCAACACTGATTTCGGTGCGCTCAAGTGCCCCTCTCCGTCATCCCCTGAATTTTTCCTCTTCTCTTCGACTCATTCAGGCTAACACAATCTAGACAAACGTGTAAAGAGACGTAAATCCTTGGCGGCGTGCCAATCCTGGCGCGCTTTCGAGCGCAATGGAGGTTCTTGCCGGGCTCCAGGAACGCCGACAAATGTCATCAACAAGCGACGTCGTGACTCCGTCATGAGTACCTCCGGAAACGTGCCCCATATATTGCTAGGCCATTGACAATGCCTAGGTTTAGCTCGTTTTTCGGAGTGTCGCAAGCTCCTCCGTGGAATTCGGAGAAAACAAGTCTCCGTCTCAGCCGTCTGT
>JBGQCW010000421.1:0-2010 GCA_041495565.1 Candidatus Acidiferrum sp. | reverse complement strand
GAAGAACTGAAAGGCTCGAGTGTTTTGTCGTCACTGAAAACCTGAACTTGAAAAGTTTTCCAAAAGTCATAAGGGCGCAGGACGTAGCCGGTGGGAGACCCAGACCTGGAGCTTGTTGGACGAGGAATGTAAGCGGGATAGGAATCCGTCAGAAGGATTTGAACGACGATCTTCACGGTCTCTCCCTGGCCGCGGTGATCGAGTGCGGCTTGCTGGGCGCTGTAGCCGGAACTATGTTGGCTGGAGAGTTGAGCGGCAAGTGCGAAAGGAGTGAAGAAAGTGATTGAAGAGATGTGCGGGCCGGTCTTGGGCGGGGGGAGATGCGTGGTGTATTTGTCCAGGAAACGAGCGAAGGTTTCATCGCGGCGCTGGCCGAGGAAATAGGCTTCGCGGACGGCCTGGTCGGATAAGGGGGTGTCGAAGGCGAAGGAGGAGGGCGACAAAAGCAGGGCCGCTGCGAGGGCTGAGGCGATGGGGCGGACGGGAGTGAAGAGCATAGTCGGCCTCCGGCTACAGTATAGGACGGCTGGATCGCTTCGGCAGTTTCAGGTGCGGAATGGCGTTTGGTAAATAGTAGTTGCAGCGAAAAGCGCCCGCCTCAGAAGGCGGCCGCTACGGGAGCTTCAGATGCGGCGGGTGATGTTGGGGAAGTCGAGCCAGACTTTGATGCCGCAGAAGTGGGAGCCTTCGGTGCAGATGGGGGTGGTGATTCCGGCGCGGATATGGCATGGGGGACCGATGTAGCGAGTAAGTTCGGGATGGACTTCGCGGAGCTGGGCGAGTTCGTCCATGGAGGCCTGGTAGATCTCTTCCTGGGCGTTGAAGCAGGTGCGCATGGTCCATTTGTGGATGAGATGGAGGAGTGATCCGGATTCGTAGAGGCGGATGGACTTGGCGTTGGGGAGAAGATAGAGGGCGATTTCCGGAGGGACGCCGCGATCGAGGAGCTGGTTCTTTGCAGACCAGGCGTCGTGCATGGCGCGGTCGTAGACTTCTTTCGCGCGCGGGTTGGCGGCGAGGAGCTTTGGAGTGATGTAGTCCGGTTCGCGGGTGTCGGCGAGCGTGAGGAGCGGACGCGAGCCGGGGACCATGCGGTGGCGCTGGTCCTGGCTGTCGGCGGTGTGGCTGATTTTTTTCGCGAACGTGTAGTTGGCGTGCTGGAGGGCGCGCATCATCGGGGCGTGGACGCCAACGTTCAGCGTTTCGAGGCGGTAGAGATTGCGCGCGGGATTGAGCAGGCGATCAATAGCTTCGGCGTCGGGGCATTGCGAGGCGGTGAGGCCGGCGACGGCGCGGTAGGATTCCGCCATGACGCGCACGGCATTCGGTGAATAATCGACGAGTTTGGAGGTCTTGCCGGCGAGTTTGGCGTCGAATTCACGGGCGAATGGTTCGCCGGCGGATGGCTGGGCCATCGCGTTTTTCCATTCGGGCAATTCTTCGAGAGGCTCGGTGCCGAAGCGGTCGAAGAATTGAGCGTCGATTGCCTTTATTTGCGAAACCATTTCGCCGATGACGGCGCGAGCTTCGATGGGCGTGTCCGAGGCTGCACTCATGCGCCATAAACGGTGCAAGACGATGCCGGAGAGGGTGTGCACCATGGTGGTGAAGGCGGCGACGGGGAGAACGTAGCGCGCAATTTCGATGGCGCGTTTTTCCGCGGAGCGTTCGATTTTCTGGAGGCGCTTGGGGTTGGACATCGAGCTGACGTGCCAGATGTCGTTGAGGATCGTGCGCGCGTCGACGATCAGGAGGGCGGAGAGCTCGCGATAAGAGTTCCAGGCGCGGGCGATGGCGCTTTCGTAAATTTCGCGGCATTGCTGGTTGAAGTAAAGATCGACGGGCGGGACGTAGGCTTGTGCGCGGTCGAGGCGGACGTAGCGCTGGCTCTGCTGCTCGGAATTGTAGAACGGGTGCGCGTGGAGGAAAGACCAAACGAATTGGCGGCTGATGTATTCGAGGCCGAATTCGAAATGAGCGTGCTGATAAACGGTGTGATGGCCGCTGTAG
>JBGQCW010000420.1:0-2024 GCA_041495565.1 Candidatus Acidiferrum sp. | reverse complement strand
AGAAAGTCTTTCCAAAAATTCGCGCAGCTCACCTGGCAACGCAGCTCGGACCTCGATCCAATCGCCGGTCCGGGGCTGGGCAAAACCGAGCTTGGCCGCATGCAGAAAATTACGCCCGAGCGGCGCGAGTGTGACGTTTCCCGCACGCAGTTGCGCGGCGGCGCCGTAGAGCGTATCGCCCACTACCGGATGTTTCAGCGCGGAGAAGTGCACTCGAATCTGATGCGTGCGCCCGGTGTGGAGTTGGACTTCGAGCAATGTCGTGTTGTCGATCTGCGCCAGGGCGCGCCAGTCGGTGCGAGCGGCGCGGGGATTCGCAAGCGCAGCACCGTGCCACGTCTTGCGCTGCGTGGTCATGCGCGTGCGGTGAATGGGATCGCGCGCGATGGCCAATTCGATGCGGCCACTTTTTTCTTTGAAGCTGCCCTGGACCAGCGCGAGATACGTTTTCTTAATGGCCCGCAGCCGAAACGCTTCCCCAAGTTTCGCGTGCGCCGCATCATTCTTCGCCACCAGGATCACCCCGGAAGTCTCCTTGTCCAGCCGATGTACAATCCCCGGCCGCAGCGCATCTCCACCCTGCGAAAGCGCCTGCCCCCGCCCCAGCAGCGCATTCACTAGCGTCCCGGAACTCGTCCCCGCCCCCGCATGCACCGTCATCCCCGCCGCCTTGTTGATGGCAATGACGTCCTCGTCCTCGTAAAGCACATCCAGCGGAATCGATTCGGCTTCGGCGCGGATGGCCGGACGCTCCGTGATTTCGAGCGTGATTTTTTCGCCGCCACGAAGATGCAACGCGCCTTTGCTTGCTGCTTTCCCATCGATACGCACGACGCCGGATTCGATGAGCTCCTGTACGCGGGTGCGGCTCAGTTCGGGGCAATGGGCCGCAACGAACCGATCGAGACGCGCACCGGTATCTGCCGGTGAGGCGACAAGTTCGCGATGGGTGGCAGAATTTTGTGGAGGCACGGAAAGATTGTACTAGAAGTGAAACTGGCGCGCCCGGAGAGACTCGAACTCCCGACCCTCTGGTTCGAAGCCAGATGCTCTATCCAGCTGAGCTACGGGCGCGCGAAGCCATTATACCCATCGACGTGCCTGCTCCATAAGAGGGTCACGAGATTTCAGCGGAGCGGAGCGAGAGGGGATGCCCACGGGACTCTTGAGAAAGGGCAAACCAAGGAAACCGCGCAAAAAGTAAAAATGAGTCACGACTGAACTGGGAAGAGTTCACTCCGTGATGATGCGGTCGGCCCACTCGACCAAGCCCACAAAAATTGTGGGATTGCCGAATTTTGCTCCCCATTGATTTAGATCTGCTTCCGTGACCCCACGGGCCCGGCTGCAGAACCCTCAAGCAAAGACGGGAATGTGTTTAGCGGCAATTTTTTCGAGCGTCTCGCTGAGAGGGGGCCAACCAACCGGCACAACGGCATTCGCAGTCGCTTTGCGCATCAACGAGGTGGCTTCGCCAAGAAGGAAAATCTGAACGTCGTGGCCGGCCTCCGCGAGCGCGAGTCCATGAAGGAACGGAAACGCGGCCTTGGTGGGGTCGTCGGAGCCCCAGGCACTCTTCATCATGATTTTGAGAGTTTCCTTTTTTGGTTCCTCGGCCTTCCCGGCTAAGGAAAGAAAGGGTAATCCCAACAGCTGAGATAGAAAGCGGCGGCGCGCCATTTATTTCTCCTAGTCTGATCCTTCCGGAGGGGAATTGGCGCAAAGCTTACTCCTTTTTTCTTTACTGTGTCTACTTCGCGATCGCGCATCGCGCAAACAGCCTTTTGGAAGAGTTGCCAAAATTCATCGGGCGCGGTCCTTTCCGGCAGGAGCCGGAATCTTCGATCGGCTAGGCTCGGGACAAGTTCCGCTGCGGCGCTACGTTGCCACGGGGCGGCGCGACTGGAAAAAACCTTTGATGGCCACGAGAACGAGGAAAAGACCGACGGCGAAGGTCGGGGCCCAGGGAATCCAATTCCAGACGGGCCGATCAATCATGGCTACCGTGGGATTGGCGGGATCGT
>JBGQCW010000419.1:0-2048 GCA_041495565.1 Candidatus Acidiferrum sp. | reverse complement strand
GCTGGATCTGATGACCGCGCTGAGGAAGATGATGCTGATCCCGGCGCAGCGGTTGGAGAAGCGCGCTCCAATGTTCAAGGACAATGGACGGATTCGCGTGGGGGCGGACGCGGACATCACCGTGTTCGATCCGAATCGCGTCATTGATAAGGCGACGTATGAAGAGCCGTTGCAGCACCCGAAGGGATTCAGTTTGTGCTTGTCAAGGGGTTCCCGTCGTCAAAGATGGGCAACTTGTTAATCGAGTGTTTCCAGGGCGAGCGGCGTGCGCGCCCATTTCGCAATGAGTGTATGGAGTGAGGCGGTGAGAATCTCCTTCGCAAGGGGAAGGTCACTTTGCATCTGACATTCGTTGATTGGATTGCGATCGTTGGCTATCTGCTGATCACGCTCGTCCTCGGCTTGTATTTCCGGCGACGTTCGGGACAGAGCACAGCGGACTACTTCGTTTCCGGCAGAAATGTCTCGTGGTGGCTGGCGGGAACGTCGATGGTGGCGACGACGTTTGCCGCGGATACGCCGCTGGCCGTGACAGGGTTGGTCTACACGCAGGGCGTGGCGGGGAATTGGCTGTGGTGGAGCTTTCTACCTTCGGGGATGATGACCGTGTTCTTGTTCGCGAGAATGTGGCGTCGCTCCGGCCTGATCACGGATGTGCAGTTCGCGGAATTCCGCTATTCGGGCAAACCCGCCGCATTCCTGCGCGGGTTTCGCGCCGTGTATCTCGGGCTGCTGATGAACTGTCTGATTCTTGGCTGGGTCACAAAGGCCATGGTGAACATCATCGGCACATCGCTCGGAGTGAGTGATGCAAAGGCGCTGGCGATTTGTGTTTTCTTTTTGATGCCCTTCACGGGGATATACGTTTCGCTTGGCGGGTTGTGGGGCGTGCTGTGGACGGACCTTTTTCAGTTTGTGCTGAAGATGGCGATTGTGATCGGCGTTGCGTGGTACGGCGTGCACGCGGCCGGCGGAATGCAGCAAATGCTGGCCACGCTCGCGGCAAAACGCGCGGCGGCGGGCCCCGGCGCGAGCGACATCACAGCGATGCTTCCCGATTTTTCGCGCGGCTGGACGAGTGAGGCGCTCTGGACGTTGCCGGTCATTACGTTTGTCGTGCACTTGGCGGTGCAATGGTGGGCGTTTTGGTATCCCGGAGCAGAGCCTGGCGGCGGAGGGTACATCGCGCAACGGATTTTCAGCGCGAAAGATGAGAGAAACGGATTGTTGTCCGTGCTGTGGTTCAACCTTGCGCATTACGCGCTGCGGCCGTGGCCGTGGATATTGACGGCGCTGGCGGCTGTCGTGCTCTACCCTGGATTGGCGCAACCCGAGCGCGGGTATATGCTCGTCGCGACGCGAAATACCCCTCACGCGGTTCTCGGAATTCTTCTCGCCGGATTCATGGCCGCGTTCATGTCCACGATTGCCACGCAGCTCAATTGGGGCAGTTCGTATCTGGTGGAGGATTTTTATCGCCGCTTCCTGAAGAAGGACGGAAGCGAAGCGCACTACGTAAACGTCTCGCGGCTGGCGACGGCCTTGCTGTGCGTGGCAGCGGCCGTGGTTGCGTGGAATCTCACGTCGGTATCTGCAGGGTGGAAAATTGTGCTCGAGTTGGGAGCAGGTACCGGTGGCGTGTATTTGCTGCGCTGGTATTGGTGGCGCGTGAATGCGTGGAGCGAGATCTCCGCAATGATGGCGGCGCTGGTGACGACGCTGGCGTTGCATTCCAGTGCATTGTGGATGGCCATTGCCGGAAGGACGCAGCCTTTCCGCGGTTCGGACCCGGTCGTATTTGCGAAAACGACTCTCTGCACAACGGCAGTGACCACGCTGGTGTGGCTCGCCGTCACGCTGCGGACCGCCCCCGAGCACGGCGACACGCTGGTGCGGTTTTACAAGAAAGTCCGGCCGCAGATTACCGGATGGAAGCCGGTGGCAAAAATCGCTGGAGACGAAACGGTCACGCGGGATCTCGGGCGCAATCTCCTGAGCTGGCTGCTGGGCTGCGCGATGGTCTATACCATGCTGGCTTGCATCGGAGC
>JBGQCW010000418.1:0-2062 GCA_041495565.1 Candidatus Acidiferrum sp. | reverse complement strand
TGTGGTTGCAGTGTCCTGGTTGAAACAAACGGCGACGTGGAAGGAGAAAACCCCCGCTGCGCCTGCGGCGGTCTTCTGAAAAAGGATTACTCTCCGCCCGTCTTTCGCTACCTTGACTTCCTGCATCGCAACGAGCCGGCACTCGCGCGGCGGGTTTCCAGCGAGGACTGACCCATGCGCCTCGAAGTTCTGCACCACACTTCGGCGCAGCGCCCTCCCAAGTCTCTGGCTGTTCGAGGAGGACTCGCGCGCACCTTCGGCGGTCTCGCCACTTTTCTCGTGGTAACCTTCTTCTGTTCCGGAATCTACATTCTCGAAGACGCCTTCGCGCATCCGCTCGCGGCGCAGGCGGCAGCCTTGATCTCCGGAGCGTTCATCATCGCCCTCGCAACCATTCTGCTTTTTTACCTCATCAAGCCGGGGAAACAGCCAAGAATGATGCGCCAGGAACGCCCGGGTCATGCCGCAGTGCTCTCTGAACAGGAGTTTCTTGAGGGGGTCTCCCTACTTGCGCGCCAGGACGACAGCCGCAAGGATCTAGTTTATCAGCGAGTCTACGTGGATCACTCGCGGATCCGGCTCTGAATTCATTTCGCGTTTCAAGCGCGCGGAATAGCGGGAAAATACCGCTCTTCCAGGATTAGCCGGTGGTGTATCTGATGGCCGGCGGTGATGAAAGCCAGCGCACGCACGGTTACTTCTTTTTCGCTGGCAACGCCACGCCGCGGCCAGGCTTCTTCCTGGAAAGAGCGAAACAGCGCGAGGCTCGCGCTGCGCACAACCGCAAACTCCTCGATTAGGCCGGCAAGGGTCCGTTTGCCAAACTCACCATTCCGCACGAAGTCATCCTGTTCGAATCCGGGGAGCGGTGTCTGGTCGCCCCGCGCGATACGCAGCGCCCGGTAGGTAAAGATGCGCTCGGTATCGGTGATGTGCCCGAGAACTTCCTTCACCGTCCATTTTCCAGGCGCGTAGCGAAAACTTCCGTCCCTTTCGCTCCGTCCCGCGAATAACTGCAGCATCTGCACGCGCTGGGATTCGAGAACGCCGAGGAAGTCGGTCCCCGGAACTTTCGAGATGTAATTCGCGTAAAAATCGGCATATTCCGCCGGCTCGGGTCTCTTCATGGGGACTCCTCAATTCTTGGACTGGAATTATACCGCTGGAAGGAATCCGAGAATACTTCGAACTCAGCCAACGTCACGTCCAGAGCCTGCGGAATGGACAATGGGGAAGTGGTGCAGCCGTGCTCGAAACGTGACGCCAAACGGGTTTTTTCCCGGGGAAGAATCTTTGCTTTTTGCAGTCCTTGTTGCAAGATAGCGCCTGCTCATGACCACACTGGATCGCAGGACCATGCGCGTAGCCTTCCAAGGTGAACCCGGCGCCTTCAGCGAAGCCGCGGCAATCCAGCTTCTCGGCAATGCCATCACCACCGTACCGCGCGCCACGTTCGACGCCGCTTTCCGCGCCATCGACGAACGCGCCGCCGACGCGCTCCTCGCCCCCGTGGAAAACACGCTCGCCGGCTCCGTCGTGCGCGTCTATGACCTTCTGCTGCAAAGCCGGCTCACGATCGTCGCAGAAACTATCCTCCCCATCGAGCACCATCTCATCGGCTGCCCCGGCGCGGCGCTTCAGGGCATTCGTTCTGTGGCCTCGCATCCCATGGCTCTCGCACAATGCGAGCGTTTTTTCTCTGCCCATCCGGAATTGAAGCGCGTGCCCGCCGAAGACACCGCAGGTAGTGTCCGCGAAGTGCTCTCTCGTGGAGACAAATCCTGCGCCGCGATTGCCGGACGCCGCGCCGCCGAACATTAAAGCGGCCTGATTCTTGCCGAAAGCATCCAGGACAACGCCGAGAACTTCACGCGCTTCGTACTTCTTCTTCCGGAGAAACAAGCCGCGGCGTGGATCTCTCCCGAGGCTCGTAAGATCTCCATCGCTATGCGTCTCGCCCATCGCCCTGGCGCGCTCCTCGCATCGCTTGAACCCTTCGCCAAACACGGCGTCAACCTGCTCAAAATCGAAAGCCGCCCCATTCACGGCCGCCCGTGGGAAT
>JBGQCW010000417.1:0-2062 GCA_041495565.1 Candidatus Acidiferrum sp. | reverse complement strand
TCGGCTGCTGCCGGCCGCGGCAAGCCATTCGCGACTAGCACGTCCCCGAGTTGCTCCGCGATCGACGCTTCCGAGGTACGATGCGCAAACGCATCCGGAGAAAGAAATACTTCACTAATGCTCTCGCGGCCACTGCGCTCGGCGATGGCCTGCGCCAGCATGCGTGGCGAAAGGCCGTTCTGAACGAATTCTCTGTAGGTGACAATCCGGCAGGGATTGTCATCCTGAGGAGCGGAGCGACGAACGATCTCGCCTGAGGCGCTACCCGGAACCGCACAATGCCAATAGACCGCACTTGGGTGATGAAACCCCCAATCAATCGAAATCCAGCGGGGCCACCACGGTTCGACTCGGATCTCCTCTGGCCGCGCAGTGTGGCGGCCAAACTCGAAAACGTCGAAGTACTGACCGGCGAAAACGTTCCAGTCGCCTTCGAGAAACGCGCGCCGCAAATGTTCCGGAAGAGTTTCCAGCGTGCGGCGATACTCCGTGTCGTTGGCGTAGATCGGGTTGTCGTCAATCCGCGCGCGAATGAAGTCGTAATCGTCCGGATCGTACAAGTCCGGCCGGTCGAATCCCGGCGGCGGAACGTGATCCACCCACAGCGCTTTCACCCAGGCGTGGCCGATGTTTCCCGGATTCGTCGCGCCGGCCATGCCGGGCACAATTCTCTTCCCTGCGTTTTCACCCTCCGAATAAATCCGTACGGGACAGCGATTGCGCGAAGTGAGAAATTGCCACTGCTTCAGAGTGAAGTGCGTCAGCTCATCGAGCCCGATGAACAGAAACTCCGCGCCTTGATACTGGTAAACGTCGTTCTCGTTGCGGCAGTAGCCGAAGCGCGTGGTGGAGCCGTTCTTCCACGTCACGACATGTTTTGATTCGTTGTAGCTGCGATACAGCGTGCGTGGCACGTCCCGCCGGAAGTATGCCAGCAGCGAAGATTCCAATTCCGGATACGTGCGGCGCAAAAGCAGAGTGTCGCAGCCTGCGACCTCGCGCGCCTGGCCAATCGCCTCCCAGAGCAGCGCTTTGGTCTTACCGGGGCCTGCCGCTCCGCCGAAGAGCCGGTACTTCGCGCGCGACCTATGAAATTGATCTTGCCGCGGAAACGGCTGGTAACAGTCGCTGAAGGACAGCGGAGAATTCGATACCCGTTTCGCCGCGGTTTTTCTGGCCGCCATCCGAGCCTCGCGAACCGCTACGCGTTACTGGGCGCGCAGCTTCTTCCCGATATAGAACGCCACGCCGCCGCCAATCAGCGCCGCTGCCGCGGGCCAATGATGCAAACTCAGCACGACCCCCGCCACGACCGACGCCACGCCCGTGATCTGCGTTACTTCTCCAATGAAAACTTGTTTCGCGTTTGCCATTTACACTCCCCGGCGGCGCCTTGCGCGCCACCTTGCTTCAATCCCGTTTCGGCCGTGGCAGATCGAAGATGATCTGCTGCGGTTCCTCTGCCTGCGAAGAACCAGTTTTGTAGCGCAGGTCCGTCAGCCGTTCGACGGCACGTTGCTTGATTTTGTCGTCCTTGGACTCGAGCAGGTCTTGCCAGACCTCAAACAAATCGATGCGGCTGTGAATCTCATCGACAAACTCGTCGGCGGTGGCCGGAAGAGGACCGTCACCGGGCGGGACTTGCTTCGTTTCGCCCGTGCCGTCTGAATTTTTCCCAGCCCCTCCGGGCGCAGCTCCATTCGGATGGGGCGGTGCCGCGTCAGCGCACGCCTCGCGGACCGTGCCCGCCGCAGCGAAGATTGCGGCACTCGCAACGGATGCTCCGCTTGCGTCGTCAGACGCAGCGCGATCCCAAGGCACAGGGATCCCGCCCCGCTCCGTGGAGGCCGGCGCATGACCATTCGCGCGGTCCTGCGGCCCGGCATGTCCGTTTGTCTTGCGTTTATTCTTTTCACGCGTCACAGCGGCCATCAAGCGGCGAGAGGATAGTGTTGCCGCGCCCACAAAACGACGCGGTCCGCCGGTATGTCCGCGGATTCACAGACGAATTCGAGGTTTCTTGCCTCGTGGGAACTATCCGCGCGCAGATACCGGCGTGCCC
>JBGQCW010000416.1:0-2095 GCA_041495565.1 Candidatus Acidiferrum sp. | reverse complement strand
TGATCCGGGAGGCTGCGGAGCGAACGGGAGAAGCGGTCGGCGACGGGACAAGTACCTCGGCCATCTTGGCACACGCGATTTTCGCCGAAGGACTACACAATGTTGCAGCAGGCGCGAGCGCAGTGGACCTGAAGCGCGGTTTGGACCGGGGACTGATTGTTGCCGTAAAAGCGTTAAAGGGTCTTTCCCGACCTGTCTCCAGCCGCAAGGAAAAGGCACAGATTGCTACCATAGCTGCCCACAACGACCCGGCCATAGGCGAATTGGTTGCCGATGCGTATGAAAAGGTCGGACCAGAAGGCGTCATCACCGTCGAGGAATCGAAGACTACCGAATCAGCCTTGGAAGTTGTGGAAGGGATGCAGTTTGATCGGGGATATATCTCGCCGTATTTCGTCACGGATGCGGAGAAGATGCAGGTGGTGCTCGAAGACGCACTAATTCTTCTGCACGAAAAGAAGCTTGCGAGCCTGAATGAGATGCTGCCGTTTCTCGAGCAAGTGGCGAAAGCTGGCCGTCCGTTGCTGATTGTTGCCGAGGACGTGGAGGGGGAAGCTCTCGCAACGCTGGTAGTCAACAAAGTGCGCGGCACGCTGCTCTCCGCCGCCGTGAAGGCGCCGGGTTTTGGCGATCGCCGAAAAGATATGCTGCAGGACATCGCCATTCTTACGGGTGGTCAAGTGATTGCCGAAGAGCTTGGATTGAAGATGGAAAGCCTTGGCCTGAAGGAGCTAGGGCATGCCAAGCGCGTGGTCATCGATAAGGAAAAGACCACGATTATCGAAGGCGGAGGGGCAAAGCCGGCCATTCAGGGCCGTTGTACCGAGCTGCGCAAGCAGATCGAAAAGACGACCTCCGATTACGATAAGGAAAAGCTGCAGGAGCGCCTGGCGAAGCTCGCGGGAGGCGTGGCGGTCATCCGCGTGGGCGCGCCATCCGAGACAGAGATGAAGAATCGCAAGGAAGCGATTGAAGACGCCATCAGCGCGACGAAAGCTGCGCTGGCGGAGGGGATCGTTCCTGGTGGCGGTCTCGCGCTGCTGAGGCTGATTGATGCCATTGAGGCCGAGCAAGCGAATTGTTCCGGCGATGAGCGCACTGGTCTGTTGATCCTGCGGCGAGCTCTTGAGGCTCCGACGCGGCAGATCGCCGAGAATTCGACGGTGGATGGCGGGGTGGTTGTGGACCGGATGCGAAGCGGCAAGGGAAACTATGGTTTCGATGCTTCCCGCTGCGAATACGTCGATCTCGCCGAAGCCGGAATCATCGATCCCACGAAGGTAGTGCGCGTCGGACTCGAGAATGCTGTCTCTGTAGCGAGCGTTCTACTGCTGGCAGAAGCGACGCTGACCGAACTGCCCGAGGACAAAAAGATGGCCGCTTCAGGGCACGAAGCATTGGAGTGAGGCAAATGATCTAGGTAAGTTTCGGCGAGAGGCCGGAACCGTGAAAGTCTTGATTCCAATTAGGGCCTGAGAGTGAAGAACGGGAATGGTCATGGGCAAAAGGCGAGTCTCAAAACGGTTGGTTCAAAGCTTGCTTTGCGGCCTTGGCGTCATAGTAGGCGCGCAGATTTATGTGATTAGAGAGCTGTTCGCGGCCTTACTTCTGTTCTCGCTCTTATTTTGTGCGCTTGGGATTGTTTTCTCCATTTTCGTGATTCTATGTGAGACAAGCTGGAGGGGGATGAATTGGCTTGCAGCACACGCAACGCCTATTGGAATTCATCTGCGGCATCCGATGGTCCGAGTTTCCGCAGGGGAAGATTCCAAGAATTGATTTTGGTGACGGCGTTGGGTGACTGACCGACGATCCCGCACGGTCAACACGCACAACTTGGAACTCTGGGGTTAGCCTCGTTAAGCCGCAGCAGGCATGCCGACTTCGATGTGCGTTTGGATTACGCGCAGGATGGAGTCGTGCGTCACCATTCCTACGACTCGATCGCCCGAAACATCATCCACGATTCCAGTCACTACCGGCACCTGGTTCACGTCGGCCGCGAGCATTCGTTCGAGCAACGGCAGTAGCGGCTGGTCGGGGGCAGCCCACAGGATTTTATCGCGCGGAATCATCGCGGCTTGCACGGACGCGC
>JBGQCW010000415.1:0-2105 GCA_041495565.1 Candidatus Acidiferrum sp. | reverse complement strand
TTGGGATTGATGCGGCCTGCGCTGAGCATTCCGGCATAGCTAGAGAGCCGGGCTACGCCGTGCGAATCAATGCCGCGGAGGTCCGCGCAGGCGAGCACATCGGCAGCCTGCGTCGCGTCGTTTTTGGGAACCCCAAAATGGAGGAAGACGCGAGTGCTGAATTCGCGCAAGGTTTCGATGTGAAAAACCTTGGCCTCTAGGTCGGCCATGTTTACCCTCGCCTTCCGCGGATTCGACGCTCAGCCGAAATTTCTGACTTCATCGTTGTCATCGCGCAAGACCATAGGCCAGCCACACCCTCGCGTCAAGTCAGGAGATTCCTGACAAACGAGAGTGCTAGCGTCTCCAACAGGCTCTTATTGCGCGGGTTACAGGGGGTATGGTAGCGTCGCCCAAATAGGGGCAGCGATGGCGGAACGCTGCGAGGTGGCAATACGACTTCGCCAAAGGCCAAAAAATTGCCGGCTGAACTGCTGCGCGTGAACGCGCAAACTCCCGAAGCGGAAGTGCTGCGCTATGCAGCGGATTTTCTTGCGCGCGGTTGTGTGATCGGGATTCCTACGGATACGTTCTACGGGCTGGCCGCCGACCCCTTTAATCTCGCCGCCGTGGATGAAATTTACCGCGTGAAGGGACGCCCGGACGCGCGGGCGCTGCCGATCCTGGTGAATTCCATCGACCAGGCAATGTTGCTCTCTCGCGAGCGGATCTTCGAAAGCACGACGGTGGATTCACTGCCGCGGAATTTCTTGCGTCTGGCGCATAAGTTCTGGCCCGGAGCACTGACGCTGGTGGTGGAGGCGGCCAGCCGCTTGCCACTGAAGGTAACGGCGAATACGGGAAGGATCGCGCTGCGTTGGCCGAAAAGCCCGATTGTAGAAGGATTGATCGAGGAATTCCAAGGGCCCATCACCGGGACAAGCGCGAATATTTCCGGGTTTCCGTCTTGTGCGAGCGCGGCGCAGGTAATGAAGCAACTCGGTTCGCGGCTGCCGCTCGTGCTGGATGCGGGAGAAACGGGAGCAATGCTGGCGTCCACGATCGTCGAATTGAATGGCGACACTTGGAAGATTGCGAGGGAAGGAACGATTCCCGTTGCGGAGATTGAGAAGGCGCTGAAGTAAATTTGCTTATCGCTATTTGTCATTGGGGCGCAAAGTAGTCAAGAAGTTGTAATCGCCGGTGGAGGAGAGGCCGAGCGTCCCCAGCGAGCGGCGGTGGACGGAAACGACGTCGTTGAACCACAGAGGCAGATAGGGAAGATCGTCGGCCAGGATTTTCTGGGCTTCGCTGCATAGGGCTTTCCGTTTTTCCTGATTCATTTCCACGCGAATCTGGTCGGTAAGCGCGTCGATGCGCGGATTGCGGTAGTGTCCGCGATTGGCGCCATCGGGCGGGAAGCGCTTTGACGAGAAAGCAAATTCAAAAAAGTCCGGGTCGGTATTGGCGCCGAACCAACGCTGGTAGGTGATTTGAAAGTTTCCTTTGGCGACGTCGGAGAATAACGTGGCGAGCTCGAGAGGCCGGAGTTCCAGCTCGATGCCAACGCGGCGCCATTGCTCCTGAAGCGCGGCTCCGATCAGGCGAGCTTGCTCTTCGGTGGAGCATTTCAGAGTGAGATGCAGCCGCGTGCCTGCCTGTTTGCGAAAGAAGCCTGCAGCGTCGAGAAGCTGTTCGGCGCGCGCGGGATCGTAGGGATACTGTGCGACATTCGGTTCGGCGGCCCAGTGATCCGGCGGGAGCGCGCCCGCGGCGATCTTTGCCTGACCGTGGAGGAGATAGCGGATGAGGGATTCGCGGTCGGTGGCGAGGGCGAGGGCTTGGCGAAGTTCGCGATGGGACAAGAGAGGATCTTCGAGATTGAGGCCCAGGTAGGTGAAATTCGTGCCGGAACGATCCGCGACTTCAAGATCGGGCTGGCGCGCGAGAACAGGGATGCTGTCCGGGGAGAGGGAGCTCATCTCGAGGTCGGCGGAGCCTTTGCGGAGTTCGAGTGCGCGCACGACGGCGTCAGGGACGACGCGGAATCGGACGCGAGCGAGGTACGGAGCGCCGCGAAAATATTCGGGATTGCGTTCGACGAGGACTTCTTCATCTTGCGATTG
>JBGQCW010000414.1:0-2112 GCA_041495565.1 Candidatus Acidiferrum sp. | reverse complement strand
GGCACGCTCACCACCTCGGCTACGATCGGCAGCTTGCCGAACTTGGTGTGAATCTCATCGAACGTCAACCAGAGTTTCGCCCGGCCCGCCACTCCTGCTGGTTCCACGTGGCTGATGTGCCCGTGAATCTCCGCTCCCGAAGGCAGATAGATCCCGCTGCCTGCTTCCAGCGGTTCCAGCGTCTTCACTTTAAACTTTGCGTTTTCTTGCGTGCCCCTGGTGCTCAGCTCATCTTCGAGTTGCACCAGGAATTTCGTGCCCGGTGCAACCGCGTAGGTTTCCACGGGCAGCCCGTGTCGCTCGCCGTCCGCCTTCTGACGCTGTTGCTCGCGCATTTGTGCAGGCGTCTCTTGTATTGGCTCCTGCGCGGCGCACGCAATTCCTGACACCAGAATTGCCGCGCTCCCCAGCGCAATTCCGATCCTCCATTGGTCCATGGTCTCCTCCTCCGGATGTTGAGCAGTCCATCTGTGCACTTGCGGCACCAGACCCTGCACTCTTTCGCCCCCGCAAGAGACTGAAAATGAATGGACTTGGGGGAATGGCCCGCCACTGGCCGGTGTCGGCCTTGCTTACTGTCGGATCTACCTATCACTGGCCCGCCAGAGGTTCCCGACACCTATCGCCGGTGAATTCCATCTCGCTGCCAACTACTTTTCGAGGAAACGCCGGATTCGGCGCAGGACGGAGGCATACATCTTGGGTGTGACGCGGCCCGTCTGAGTATTTTGCTGGCTGGGGTGGTAGATACCAAACAGCCGCGGAGTGCCGGCGGCCACATCGGCTTCGGCGCCGTGCGCAAACTTGTAGAGTGCGCGCGACGCAATCACGCCGCGCTGTTTCAAGATTTCAAGGTACCCATCCCAGGCAATTTTCCCCAGCGCCAGGACCGCTCTTGGTTTCAAGATTTCGATTTCGCGCTTGAGGTAACCGCGGCAATTCACAATCTCTATGGGGAGAGGCTTATTGTCCGGTGGCGCACATCGGCATGCCGCCGCGATATACGCATTCTTCAGGTGCAATCCGTCGTCGCGGTGCAGGGAAGTCGCCTGATTTGCGAAGCCCGCTTTGTACAGCGCTGCATAAAGAAAATCGCCCGAACGGTCTCCAGTGAACATGCGCCCCGTGCGATTCGCTCCATGCGCCGCTGGTGCAAGCCCGAGAATCAAGAGTTGCGCTTGAGCGTCTCCGAATCCCGGGACTGGCTTGCCCCAATACGTCCACTCGCGATACGCACGCCGCTTTTCCCGCGCCACTTTTTCGCGATAGCTCACCAGCCGCGGGCACTCTCTGCACGCCACGATTTCTTCAGCCAAGACTCTCAACTCTTTGGCTTTTTTCATGCGCGTTCCTCGGCTGAATTTATCGCAGGATCTTCAGGACCTCGTCGTGAATCTTGCCGTTCGTGCTCACCAGTTGTCCCGAATAAATCGTTCGCTCGCCGCGTAGATTCGTCGAACGTCCACCGGCCTCCTCCACGATGATTCCCAATGGAGCAAGATCCCACGGCTTCGACGTCCAATCCAGCGCCGCTTCAATCGCCCCGTCTGCGACCAGCATGTGCTGCCAGAATCCTCCAAACGACCGGGTGTTCCGCGCGGCGTCCAGCAGCCGCCGAATTCTCGCTTGGTCCTCCGCGTTCTTACTTGGGCCCGTTCCAGTAGTGAACACCATTGCCTTGCTCAGGCTTGTCACTTCCGAAACCCGGAGCCGTCTTCCATCGCGGTACGCGCCCTCCCCTCGATACGCCCACCACCGCGAATGCAATCCCGGCGCGCTGGCCATCGCCGCCACAATCTCGCCGTTCAGCTCGATCCCCAGCAACGTCCCGAACGTGGGAATCCCTCGCGAAAACTCCTCCGTGCCGTCGATCGGATCAATGATCATCCGGGCACGCCCCGAAGTACTCGCAGACTTCGCGTCTCCCCCGCCCATCTCCTCGCCCAGAACATCCAGCGCTAGCCCGCTTGCCGCCACTTTTGCACGCGCCATCTCTTCCACGCCGCGGTCCGCCTGCGTCACCGCCGTCCCGTCGCCCTTTCTCTCAACGCGCAGCTCGGCCGCGCGGAAATACCGCATCGCAATCGCATCCGCCTCCTGCGCAATCGCCTC
>JBGQCW010000413.1:0-2148 GCA_041495565.1 Candidatus Acidiferrum sp. | reverse complement strand
CGCATGCCTTCATTGTGTAGACCTGTACCGATCCTCATTTCGCGTGCTTGCTTACTCTAAACCTTCAACTTTTAACTTTCGACTCTGAACAAAGGTATAATCCAATTCACGAATGCTTTCCAATCTGACCGGGCCTTTGGCCTGAAAGTTTTCCAAATGGCAGACACCATCCAGAAATACAAAGATTATGTGATGACGGGCTTCCTGAAGTCGGTTGCGCCGATCGTGATCGATCGAGCCAGCGGCGCCACCGTAACGGACATCAACGGCCGCGAGTATCTTGACTGCTTCGCGGGAATTTCCGTCGTGAACGCCGGCCATTGTAATCCACAAGTCATCGCCGCGGCCAAGGCGCAGATGGACAAGCTGGTTCACTGTTCGTCCTACCTCTACCACGTTCAGCCGGTCGCCGATCTTGCTGAAAAAATCGCTCACATCACTCCCGGAAAAAACCTCACCAAGACTTTCTTCGGCAATGGCGGCGCGGAAGCCATCGAAGGCGCGTTGAAGCTCGCCCGCCTCTACACCGGCAAGCATGAATTCATCTCGCTCCAGGCCAGCTTTCACGGCCGCAGCTGGGGCGCGCTGAGCGTTACCGGCAACTATGCCCGCAAGAAAAAGGGCGGCCCGTATGCCGCGGGAGTGTCATTCGCGCCTGCGCCGTATGCGTATCGATCGCTGTGGCCCAATGACCCCGAAGAGTGCGCACGCCAATGCGCCCGCGCCATCGATGACATCGTGAAGTTTGCCACCTCGAATGACGTTGCCGCTTTTATCGCCGAGCCGGTGATGGGCGAAGGCGGCATCATCGTGCCCCCGTTCAACTATTTCAAGGAAGTGAAAAAAGTCCTCGACCACTACGGAATTCTTTTTATCGCCGACGAAGTGCAATCGGGCTTCGCGCGCACCGGGAAAATGTTCGCCATCGAATACTACGGCGTCGAGCCGGACATTCTCGTCACCGCCAAAGGCATTGCCGACGGTTTCCCGCTCAGCGCTTTCACAGCCAGCGCGGAAATCGCCGCCGCGTACAAGCCCGGTGACCACCTTTCCACGTTCGGCGGCAATCCGGTTTGCTGCGCCGCTGCGCTCGCCAACATCGAATTCATCGAAAAGGAAAATCTGCCGGCTCGCGCCACGGAGACCGGCAATTACGCCATGGCGAAATTGCGCGAACTGCAAAAGAAGAACTCTCTGATCGGCGATGTGCGAGGTCTAGGTTTGATGATTGGCGTCGAACTCGTGAAAGACGCGCAGAAAACGCCCGCCACGGCGGAAGCCGAAGCGATTCGCGATGCGTGTCTTCGCAAGGGCATGCTGATCGGAGTCGGCGGCGTCAGCGGCAACGTCGTGCGCTTCCAGCCGCCGCTAATCATCACCCGGCAGCAGATTGACCGCGCTCTTGCGATTTTCACGGAAGCGTTGCAGGAAGTCGCGCAACCGGCCCACGCCACAGCCTGACCCATGTTCACAGGAATCATCGAACACCTTGGTACGATTGAGGCCCTCGACCTCAAACGCGATGGCGGTCGCGTGACCATTCACGCGCCGTCCGTCGCGCCGTCACTCGTTGTTTCGAACAGCATCGCTGTGAATGGTTGTTGTCTAACCGTAGTCGATCTCCACAATTCACGCTTCTCCGCCGATTTATCCGGCGAAACTATCCGCAAGACTTCGTTCGGCGCGGAAGGGGCCGGTCTGAAGCAGGGCGCGCGCGTCAATCTCGAGCAGCCGCTCACCGCAGGCAAAGAATTCGGCGGGCACTTCGTTCTCGGCCACGTGGACACCATCGGTCATGTGACGCATCTTACGCCCGAAGGAGAAAACTGGTGGTTCGGCGTGCAAGCCCCGGAAGAATTCGCGCGCTACATCGTGCCGAAAGGCTCGATCACAATTGACGGCATCAGCCTCACCGTCGCGCGCTGGCACGACAACATCGCCGAAGTCGCCGTCATTCCCTACACCTACGAACACACCAACATCCGCGACCGCAAACCCGGCGACGCAGTCAACCTCGAGGGCGACATTCTGGGAAAATACGTGGAGCGCTATCTTGAGGCCCGCGAGGGTACGGCTCGCGTTGGTTCTACCATCACGCTCGAAAAGCTGATCAATCAGGGATTCTAGAGCGACGCTGCAGTGACATGG
>JBGQCW010000412.1:0-2166 GCA_041495565.1 Candidatus Acidiferrum sp. | reverse complement strand
TAGGCCACGATAAAGGAAACGACGAAGCCGATAGCCAGCACCACCCATCCATGCGCGTCGATGTGGGATACGCCTATGGGATTCTCGGTCTTTCCCAGGAGCGACTTCAACAGGTCGTAACACGTGGCCACCACCATCGTGGGAATGGAAAGAAAGAACGAAAATTCCAGCGCTGAAGATCGCGACATCCCCGCCAACTGTCCCGCCGCAATCGTGGACATCGAACGCGAAGTTCCCGGGAACACGGCCGAGAGAATCTGGCAGGCCCCGATCCAGACCGCCTGGCGCAGACTCATGTCCTCCATGTGCCAGGTATGAATGCGCGTTCCGGTAGCGCCCAGTCCGGCTGTTTCCGATGTAGAATTGAGTTCGTCCACGATCCACATGATGATTCCGCCGATCACCAGGGAAGTGCCCATGACGTACAAACTTTCCAGATGCTTGCCGATCACCTTGGTGAGCAAGAACGCGGGGATCGCCGTGACCACAAACGCGGCCATCACCAGGCCCAGCGGATGGGTCAGAGGATTGCGGTCGCCACGCTTGCCTTGTGGAAATGTAGAGGCGAACGTCGCGATCCGTTTGCGAAAATAAACTGGCAAGCAAAGAATCGCGCCCAATTGAATCACAATCGTGTACATCTTCCAGTAGCCGCTCGTCAGGCTCACGTGGAATAGCGCTTCGGAAATACGCAGATGCGCTGTCGAGCTGACGGGCAAAAATTCCGTCAATCCTTCGACAATTCCCAACAGCAGGGACAGAACGTAGTCGTTCAATTCTTTTCTCCCAAGTGTGTAGCCGTCTTGAGCGCCGGTGGCGGCAAGATCTTGCGCATCTCGTAGGCGTCGAGCCGTCCCAGATAGTAGCGCTTCAGAGTCGCTTCGATACGATAGCCGTGGCGCTGCCAGAAGGCAACGGCGGGAGCATTCTCGATTGCGGTTTCCAGCAAGATAGTGCGCACGCCACGCAGCGCAAGATTCCGCTCGCTCTCCGCGAGCAGAGTTGAGCCGGCGCCGCGCCTGCGGTGCGTTTCCGCCACGTCCAGCGTGATGATGTGCGCGAGCGGCGGATTCTCTTCCGTCAAAATGAATCCCACGATCTGCCCGGCCTCCTCTGCCACGATGCCGTCCGCCGACGGCAGCTTCAGAAAATAGCGCAGCATCGTCTTCGAATAGGCAATCCCGGCAGGGAAGCAGGCCTGATCCAGCCGGTGCAGCGTGGCAAAGTCGCGCGGGTCGTAGGAGCGGAGCATCAATGCCATCACGCGATTCTACGCTCCATGGCTCGCAAAAAAGGGTAAGGGCGCAGCATTCCTTTGCTTACGCTCAGGATAAAGCTGCGCCCCAATCGCCCAGGACTCAGATCTGACTACAGTTTTACGGTGACGGTCTTTACCTCGGTGTAATTCGAGAGGCTATATTCGCCGAGTTCGCGCCCGATGCCCGATTGCTTGAAGCCGCCGAACGGTGCGCCCGCGTCGAACACGTCGAAGCAATTCACCCACACCGTGCCCGCCCGCACGCGATCCGCAATGGCATGCGCCTTGGTAATGTCCTTGGTCCACACGGCCGCAGCGAGCCCATACAGAGACTTGTTCGCCCGTTCGACCACTTCGTTCAGGTCTTTGAATTTCAGAATGGACATGACCGGCCCGAAGATCTCTTCTTGCGCGATCTTCATGTTGTCCTGCACGTCGGTAAAGATGGTGGGCTCGATGAAATAGCCCTTGTCGCCCACGCGGTGGCCGCCCGTCGCCAGCTTGGCCTTATCCTTTTTGCCGGCCTCGATGTAACCCATGACCTTATTGAATTGGTCCTGGTCCACCTGCGGCCCCTGCTCCGTGTTCGTGTCGAAGGGGCTGCCGACGGTGCGCTTCTTCGCGCGGGCCACGGATTTTTCAACGAATTCGTCGTAGCACTTCTCTTCGACGAAGAGCCGCGAGCCCGCGCAGCAGCACTGCCCTTGGTTAAAGAACAAGGCCTGGTGCGAACCTTCAATGGCCTCATCCATATCCGCATCGGCGAACACGATGTTCGGGCTCTTGCCGCCCAGTTCCAGCGTGACGCGCTTCAGGTTGGTGTCCGCCGCGGCGCGCATGATCAAGTGACCCACTTCGGTTGACCCGGTGAACGCCACCTTGTCCACGTCCATGTGCCGGGCAATCGC
>JBGQCW010000411.1:0-2170 GCA_041495565.1 Candidatus Acidiferrum sp. | reverse complement strand
CTGCGCGCGGGCATGAAATGGGCCAATGAGCACGGCATCACTCGCGTCCACAGCGCCGGTGGAGATTTTGAAGTGCTCGATCTCTACGATGAGTTGCGCCAGCACGGCGACCTCACCGTACGCTTTTATATCTCTTACTTCCTCAATCCTCCGCAACTGCGGCAGCAGGACCTCGACGCTATCGAATCCGCTCGCAAGAAATTCCATGACGGTTGGATCGATGCCGGCGCCGTCAAATTCATGGTCGATGGTGTCGTCGAGTCGCACACTGCGGCGATGCTCGAGCCTTACACCGACGATCCATCCCTGAAAGGCAAACTGTTCTGGGAACCGGCAAGCTACAAAGCAGCGGTCGCACAATTGGATAAGCGCGGCTTGCAGCTCTTCACGCACGCGATCGGCGACTATGGCGTGCGCACTGCCCTCGATGCCTATGAAAACACCGCACAGCTCAATCATTCTCGCGATCGCCGGCCGCGCATCGAACACATTGAAACAATCGGCGTAGCGGACATTCCCCGATTCGGCAAACTCGGCGTAATCGCCAGCATGCAGCCACTCCACTCTTACCCCGATTCCGACACCCTGGACGTCTGGGCGCGCAATGCGGGCCCCGATCGCGCCTCGCGGGCCTGGTCGTGGAAAAGCATTTCCGATGCCGGGGGACGCCTGGCGTTTGGCAGCGATTGGCCGGTCGTTACGCTCAACCCGTGGGAAGGTGTGCAGACCGCCGTGACTCGCCAAACAACCGACGGCAAACCGGAGGCTGGTTTCGTTCCGGAACAACGATTGACCGTGGCACAAGCGATTGAGGGCTATACGCTCGCAGCGGCTTTCGCAGGACGCCGCGAAAAATCGGAAGGCTCGCTCGAGGCTGGCAAGCTCGCCGACCTGATCATCGTTTCGCAGGATCTTTTCTCGATCGATCCACACAGAATCAGCGAGACAAAGGTGGTCCTCACCATGGTCGGTGGACGCGTCGTTTACCGGGCTGACGCAAGGTAAGAAGGAGTACGAAAGCGGGGGTCGATCCTCGACCTTTGCCAAACCGTTCGACCTGCCAGCGGGAATCGAGAAGGTCTTCGTCAACGGCGAATTGGTCTGGGATGCCGGCAAGCCCACCGTCGCGCGTCCCGGCCGCGTTCTGCCGAAGTAGCTCGAGTTGGTTCATAATGGCTGGCTGGTTGCCAACCCAGCGCAAGGCTCGTCCCCGCGGAGGAACGATGGCAGATCGCCTGGAAGATTTTCAGAAGTTTCGCGCCGACCTGAACGAGGAAATCCTCGGCTGCGGCCACCTCGGCATCAAGCGCTTCTTCGCTCTGGACCACCAGGCCTACGAACCCGGGCCGCTCGGCACCAAAAACAAGGAATTGCTCGGGCTCGTCGCTTCCGCCGTGCTGCGTTGCGATGACTGCATCACCTATCACTTGGTCCGCTGCGGCGAAGAAGGCTGGAAACGCGAGGAAGTGATCGACGCGCTCAACGTGGCGCTGATCGTCGGCGGTTCCATCACCATCCCGCACGTGCGCCGCGCCTTCGCCCGCATGCGCGAAATCAACGGCCTGAAACCGTAGACACCGAACATGAGCACGACTTCCAATCCGGCGCTTTCCCAATCAGACAGTTTCGGCAAGAAACTTCGCAATGTATCCGTCGGAATTCTCTTCGCGATGGTTTTGCTCATTCCCAGGCTCCTGCATCTGCGCCGCAACGCGCATTCCTGGATGCTCTTCCGCACTTTTCTGGGAATCGCCGGCGCAGCGCTGGTCGTCCTGCCGCTCGGTCTGCGGAACGGTTATCTTTTCTCACTTGCTGGCCTGGCCATGTTCATCGCCGCCATTCTTCTCCCGCCCGCAAGGCATGTTATGAGTGCCAATGACAAGGCTCGCGAACTCGGAGCCCTGGTCGTCGTCAACGGCGGGCAGTATCAGTCCCGGAGCTCTGCCGCGGCATCCGTCCAATTTTTTGTCGGCGCGGAGAGCATCACGGTGCTCGACTCTCACTTCCAACCGCTCCTGGTCATTCCTGTCGCCGAGATCACGTCGGCCCGTGCGGAACAGTCCGGCGAACGTTGGCTCGTTCGCGTAGTTTGGCCCGATCACACCGCGGAATTTGCTTATCGCGGCATTTTCGCCGAACACCTCGCGCGCGTCGCCGAGAGCACCGTGCG
>JBGQCW010000410.1:0-2172 GCA_041495565.1 Candidatus Acidiferrum sp. | reverse complement strand
GCCCGCGAAGCTGCCCGCAAAGCCCGCGAGCTGACCCGCCGCAAGTCGGCGATGGATTCGAGCGGCCTGCCGGGAAAACTCGCGGATTGCCAGGAGCGCGATCCCGCGCGCTGCGAGTTGTTCGTCGTCGAGGGTGAATCGGCCGGCGGCTCTGCGAAGATGGGCCGCGACCGCAAGTATCAGGCGATCCTGCCGCTCAAGGGCAAAATCCTTAACGTCGAAAAAGCACGATACGACAAAATGCTCGGGCACGAAGAAATTCGCGCCATCATCACCGCGCTCGGTACCGGCATCGGCAAGGACGACTTCGACGCCGGCAAGCTGCGCTATCACAAAGTCATCCTGATGACCGACGCGGACGTCGACGGCAGCCACATCCGCACGCTGCTGCTGACGTTTTTCTTCCGCCACATGAAGGAACTGATCGAGCGCGGGCATATCTACATCGCGCAACCGCCGCTCTACCGCGTGAAGCGCGGCAAGACGGAAAAATACATCCGCGACGAACGTGATTTTGCGCGCGAGCTGATGAAGCGCGCCACGGAAGACCATGTCGTCAAAGCCAAGGAAGGCGCGCCCCTGGAAGGCGCCAAGCTCACCTCGTTCCTGCTGAATGTGCAGGAGTACGAAGCCGCCGCGGCGAAGCTCGGCCGCAGGCTGCGCGAACCCGCTCTCGTCGAACTGCTCGCCGAAAGCGGCCTTGAGAAGAAAACGGACTTCGAAGACAAAAAGGGGCTGGAAAAACTGTTGAAGCAACTCGAGAAGACCAAGCTGAAACTCGAAGGCAAAATCGTCTTCGACGAAGAACACAGCCTATACGAAATCCAGTTTGGCCCGCCGCACAGCCAGAAGATCAACTGGGCCGTGGCGTCGACAGCCGAATATAAGCGTTTGCGCGGGCTGGCCAAGCAGATCGAAGAATTCAACCATCCTCCGTTCATTGTGGCGCGCAACGGCGACAAGGTGACGAAAGAAAAGGCGACCGACGTTCTCAACTACGTCGTGGAAGACGCCAAGAAGGACTTCACGATTACTCGATTCAAGGGCCTGGGCGAAATGAATGCCGAGCAGCTCTGGGACACAACCATGAACGCTGACACGCGAACTCTCCTGCAAGTCAAGCTGGAAGATGCGGTGGCCGCCGAGGATATTTTCACGACGCTGATGGGCGAAAACGTCGAAGCGCGCCGCAAGTTCATCGAGGAAAACGCCCTCGAAGTCGTGAACCTGGATATCTGACGCATGACGGCGCAAGCCAACACGGGTGCTAGTTCCATTCGCAACGCTATCCGATGGGGCCTGCTTCTAGCGGCGGTTGCCACGGTCGGCTTTCGGTTGCCAAGACTCGTGAACTATTTCCGATACTGGCGAGAGGCGCTACGCATCGGGGACTCTTCGGGCGCGGAAGGCTGGCGAACTTTTTTGTCCGTTGACTCGATCGGACTGTTGACTGTCTTGGCCATCGGCCTAGTGGCTTTTTATCTCTTGCGGCCGCGAGCCAAGAGCGAACCATGATCCACCAGCTGGGATGGACGACATTGCCGGGGCTGCGGGGGCTGAGCTGCAGCGAGTTTCGGACGACGCCGACGAATGCTCCCGACAACGAACGCGGCGTGGCGATCGAATTTGCGAGCGACGCTGAACGAGATGCGCTCTTGCGGCAGCTTGAGGAGCATTTTGCGGCGCGGCGGTTTACGAATACGGCGGACGCTTTCGATACGGTGAAGGCGTACGTTCTGGAACACACGGCCAAACGATAGAAATTGCTTGTAGGGGCGCCCGCCGCGGCGGGCTGTGCCCCTACATAGGATTTCAGCAACAGCGAGGGGAAATGGCGGACGAAACAAATACATCAGTACTGCTTCCGATTGATATTGAAGCGGAGATGCGCAAGTCGTATCTCGACTACGCGATGAGCGTGATCATCGCGCGCGCGCTGCCCGATGTACGCGACGGGCTGAAGCCGGTGCAGCGCCGTATCCTCGTGGCCATGAACGATCTCGGCCTCGCCTCCAACCGCGGCTACCGCAAGTGCGCCAAGATTTGCGGCGACACTTCCGGCAACTATCACCCGCATGGTGAAGCGGTGATCTACCCCGCGATGGTGCGTCTCGCGCAAGACTTCAACCTGCGCTACATGCTGGTCGACGGACAGGGAAACTTCGGCTCCGT
>JBGQCW010000409.1:0-2191 GCA_041495565.1 Candidatus Acidiferrum sp. | reverse complement strand
GGAGATCGCGGGAAGAAGGTCGCGGTCCTGAATGCTGGTCATCCAGCGGACCAGGAGTTGTTCGTCAGGAGTGGCGCGGGGGAGAAGAGACTTGGCTTTCGACAGCGCCGCCGGGTCCGGAATGATGCGGCGCGAGACGAAAGAGAGGAGGGCATAGCCCAAGGCGAATTGCGGGTCCTTTTCCGTCGCGTGGCGAGCTTGCACCAGCGCGTCTTCCAGCAGTGCGTTTTCGTATTTGTCCAACGCCAGTTCGGCGGACTTGCGGGCCTCCTCCGAGCGCGTCGAGAGCGGGATGGCGCCAAAGAGATGCTGCGGTAGGGGGGCCACAGCCGGTGTCTTCGCGGCGGCACGGGAAGCGGCATCCTCGAGGTGAGGAGCGGAAGTTTGCGCCCAAGCACTTACACCGAAAAGCGAAGGAAAAATGAGCAGGAAAAAGCGCGCCGCGAAACGATTCATGGAACACACTCCAAGTTAGCGAATAGAAGCAGGATGATCCCGAAGCTGAACGTAGCGCGGACCTGCGGCGCGAGGATACTGGCCGAGAGTACAGGTGTGCCCGATGATAAAGAGGCGGAGGCTGAAGGATCACATGGGGGAGGCGCATGGTTGAGCACAAAGTGCGAAACGGGTACTTGCCGTGCGTTGAGACGTGTGGACATACTGCAGGTAACCTGCCTAAAGTGAGCGTGGAGATGATGAAGCTGAACGCATTGGGGAACCGGCAGTGGATGGCCGTCGTTCTTTGTCTTGCAGCCATGCTTGCTACCTCCGCAGTTCCAGCGATCAAGAACATGGCGCTCGTGGTTTCCGCGGGAAGCAAACTGGCGGACGTGCCGCTCGCCGATTTGTCAAAGCTGTGCAAAGGGGTCCAAAAAGCCTGGCCCGACGGGAAAAGCTTTACGCTGGTCATAAAGGACCCGGAGTCTCCCGAAATGCATGTAGCGGTGCAAAAATTGTTTGGGGCGGCTCCCGGCGAAGTCAAAGCGGCGATCACGAAACTGAATGAATCCCGCCTGGCGGTGAAGATCGTCACTAGCGATGAGGAGTTGCTTCACACGGTGGAATCGACTCCGGGCGCCGTGGGGATTCTGGATGTCTATGCCATTAACAGTTCGGTGAAAGTTCTGCGCGTGGATGGCAAGCTGCCCTTTGATGTGGGATACGCATTGAAGGGCAATTAGAGGCGAACAACACGGAGGCAGGAGTCCGGTTGTGTTTCTTTGCGTTGGAGCAATTCCGCAGAAAAGCAATATTTCCGATATTCCCAAGGAGTGCACGGACAGGGCCATTCCCAGGCCCGAATGGGTATCTCAACTATGCAGCGGGGTTGGGTGCGCGCAAAGCGCGAAGAGCGGCGTAGCCGAGAAGCACGATGGCGATGCCGAGGGCGATCCAAAGCAAATTCGGGTGACGCTCGGTGAAGGGGCGCGGATCGGCGTAGTTAGCCGTTGCTTCTTCGGGGCCGAGGCTCAGACGCAGCATGTCCTCGTTCGGCTGAATGTGCAGGGTTCTCGCGAAGTCGTATTGCGGCGCGGAAGCGCGATCATTCCCGTAGAGCAAGCGATAGGTGCGGGTTTCCTTGGGACGGAAAAGGACGAAACGCAAGCTCATCGCGAGTGACATGCGCACCGATGAAAGCGGAGCATCATTCCCATTGAGAATCTCGACTCGCCAAAAGCGGGAACCCCAGATTTCATAGCATCGCACGCGCAAGGATTCCTCAGTATTGCCTCGAACCGAGTATCGATAGATCTCTCCGCCACCGGCGGCCTGCCACTCTTTTTTGTCCGTGCTCGTCAGAATCCTCACGGCTCGATAAAACTCCGGCTGGTCCGTCTCGAAATTTAATTCGGTAACGGGAATCGCGGCGCTCTCCAGATCGACCGTCCATTGCGTTTGCGAAGGCTCGGCTCTCGAATCGGGAGGCAGGAAGGCGATAAGAGAGGCCGCACTGGGTTCTTCCTTCTCCACGCCCTGCGAAGCAAAAACTTCGACGCCCGTTACGGGGAATTGGCCAGACGCCTCCTGAATGCGCAGGCGCAAGTAGCGCGCATTATTCTCCGAATAGCGAATGGTTTGGCTGCCCTCGAGGTTTTCCCTGCGAAAACGCGAGATCGGCGCGCGCGGTTTGACAATGCGCCAGAGATGAGCGTCGTCGCTGGCGGCGACTTCCACCCAATTGATGAAGTCG
>JBGQCW010000408.1:0-2243 GCA_041495565.1 Candidatus Acidiferrum sp. | reverse complement strand
GAATTGCAAGGAGATCACGATGGGTTTTGCCACCAACGCCATTCATGTCGGGCAGGAGCCGGATCCCGCTACGGGAGCCATTGTCGCGCCCATTTATCAGACCTCAACGTACGTGAACGAAGAGCTCGGCAAGAACAAAGGTTACGACTACGCGCGGACGAATCACCCAAACCGCAAAGCACTGGAGCGCACCGTGGCTAAGCTCGAGGGTGGCCACAGCGCTTACGTTTTTTCGTCCGGCATGGCAGGGATAGACGCCGTTTTCCGGCTCCTCCGCCCCGGCGACCACATCGTTCTCTCCGAAGCCGTCTACGGCGGGGTGTTCCGTCTTTCAACGCAACTCCTCGTACACTTCGGCCTGGAGTTCAGTTTCGTGGATACCTCGACGCCCGAAGCCGTGCGCACGGCGCTTCGTCCGAACACCAAGATGCTCTACGTGGAGACGCCCACGAACCCGACGCTCCGCGTCACCGACATCTCCGCGATGGCGAAGCTCGCCAACGAGCGCAACGTCACGGTCGTTGTGGACAACACTTTTCTCAGCCCTTATCTGCAGCGTCCCATCGAACTAGGCGCACACATCGTCGTTCATTCCATGACCAAATATCTGAATGGCCATAGCGATTCCACGGGTGGCGCGGTCGTTCTGACACGCCCCGCAGATGCCGAAAAAATCTATTTTATCCAGCGCTCCGCGGGCGCGGGACTTGCGCCCATGGATTGCTTTCTGATCTCTCGTGGCATCAAGACGCTGGCCGTTCGAATGCTCCAACACAACGCCAACGGCATCAGCGTGGCGCGCCATCTGGACGCGCATCCTAAAATCCGCAAGGTGTACTACCCCGGCTTGCCGTCACATCCGCAGCATGAAGTGGCCCGCCGCCAGCAGAAGGGGCCTGGCGCCATGCTGTCCTTCGATCTCGGCTCGCTGGAGGCCGCGCGGCGCTTCCTGAATCATGTGAAACTCTGCTCGCTGGCCGAAAGTCTCGGCGGCGTCGAAACTTTGATTTCCCTTCCGGCCATGATGACGCACGCTTCCATGCCCAAAGAAGTCCAGGAACGTGTCGGCATCACCGAAGGGCTGGTGCGCCTCTCCGTCGGGATCGAAGACGTCGAAGACATCATTGCCGACCTCGATCAGGCGCTTTTGTACGTTTGAAGACTCTGCTAATCGTCCGTTTTCGGGGCTTCAGCGGACGGAATCCTCCAGCCATTTCAGATAGTCCTTTGAACCTGCTGCGACAGGCAGGGCGATGAGTTCCGGCACGTCATAACTGTGGAGACGCTTTACTTCCTTTTCTAAATTGGCGAGATTCTTCTTGGTCGTTTTGACCACCAATAAATACTCTCGCGCCACTTCCAACTTCCCTTTCCAGGTGTAATACGAATCCGCCGGGCTCAACACGACATTGACGCACGCCGCAAGCTGCTTACTCACCACGCTGCGGGCAATTTTTCTGCCTTCCGTCAGCGTTCCGCAATTCACTAGTACAACGCGATTTCCCGCTCCCGCCTTCATCGCTTCCCTCCTTCAATCGTACAAAGCGCCGCGAACTGCTTTTGTCTTCCGCAAAGTCAGACTAGAATACCGCTCCATGACGACCTCTCCCATCAAGTTTGGCACCTCGGGCTGGCGCGGGCTCATTGCGGACGATTTTACTTTCGCCAACGTGCGATTGGCAGTCACCGCCATTGCGGAACATGTGAAGACCAAGGCCAAGCAGCCCACCATCCTCGTGGGCTACGACACGCGTTTCTACTCCGAAGAATTCTCGCAGCTGGCCGTCGATATCCTCCGGAACCACGGCGTTCGAACGCTGCTCTGCGAAACGTTCACGCCAACGCCGGCGATCGCCTACGAAATCCTGCGCCGGAAACTCGATGGCGCGATCAACTTCACCGCGAGCCACAATCCTGCGCAGTATCACGGATTGAAGTTTTCTTCGGCTGACGCGGGGCCCGCATTGCCGGAAATCACCAAAGATATTGAAGCGCGCGTGGCGAAGTTGATTGCCAAAGACGGGCCGTTTCCGATGTCTCCGGCCGTGACGTCTCACGGCAAGGATTCTTCCGGCGAGAAGGTTAATTTACGCGAGAATTATTTGAAGCGCCTGGAGGAACTCGTCCATTTCGATACGCTGCGCAAAGCAAAATCCAAATTCGTCGTGGACGTGCTGCACGGCTGCGGCGCAGGCTATTTGGACCGCGTCCTCGCCGAGCACGGCGTTGCCGTGCAGCCGATG
>JBGQCW010000407.1:0-2243 GCA_041495565.1 Candidatus Acidiferrum sp. | reverse complement strand
GCACCGCCGGAACGGATTAACTCCTTGAGTCCTTCGGGATTGTAGAGCGCGTGGAAGAAGTGAAGGATGGCGTCGAGCACTCGGCGTAATTCCTCGCGGCAGAAAGATTCACGGAATCTGTTACGGGTGCAAGAACAAGAGAGCGCGAACGGATGCTCGTAAAAGCACCCAGTCCTATACGGTAGCAGAAAACGCCAATATCCTCTCCACATTCATGCCAGAGAAGAAGCAGCATGGTAAAAGAGGCGAGGCATACGCTAAGACGAATCATCGGAGAGCTTCCGCAAGCCATAGATAACCTTTGTCTTCCGCCTCGAGGCGGGCTTCGAGATCGCGCGCCGAGTCTTCCTGTTGACCCAGGAGCTTTTGGATTCGCGGGAGCGCGCGGCAGGCGACAGCAGCGCCCGCAAGGATGGCTTCTTCGGCGCGATCGAAATCGTCCCAAGCGAGAGATTGCACTTCGGGACGGAGAACCAGGTCCGCGTGGCGCTCCCAAACTTCGAGTTGATGTTTTTGAGCGGCGCTGACAGCGCGGCTGACCACCTGAAAGATGTTGGTGGGAGCGCCGCGATGGCCGTCCTGCATACCGACGGAGATGCCGATGACAGTGCTTGCGCCGAGTTCGCGGGCGGCGCGCGTCGGAACGGGGGCGACCAGACCGCCATCGGCAAGACACCTTGTGCCAATCTCTACGGGCTCGAACAAGCCGGGAAACGCGCAGCTCGCACGGATGGCGTCGACGAGATTTCCCTGCGTGAAGACGACCGGTTCGCCGGAAGTGAGGTCGGTGGCGACCACGGCTAGGGGAATGCGAAGGTCTTCGAACTGGCGTGATTCGAAAACGCGTTCGATCAAGTCTCCGAGGCGCTGGTTACTTGCCAGGCCAAGGCGGGAGACGCGCCAGCGTGCGATGTCGCGAAAACGAAGCGTGCGACAAGTTGCAATGATGCGTGCGAGAGGCGCGCCACTAGCGTAGGCGGCGCCGAGGATGCTGCCCACGCTGGTTCCCGCAATGTGAGAGATGGGGATCTGGTTTTGCTCGAGCACCTGCAAAACGCCGAGATGCGCGAAGCCGCGCGCGAAACCTCCGCCGAGGGCGAGTCCTACGCCTGGCCGAGTGGACGGCGCTACTGGGCTTTCGTTCAGGGGCTTCCGCTCAAAATAGTCGTGTCGCGGCATGAGCGCAGGATGACAGGCACGGCTTCTTCCACCAATGGGCCACGCGTCCTCAAGAAACAGTACGAATGTACCTCGATGGAAACAGAGCGAAATTCGATGAGCAAGAGCCAAACAGTACTTTCCTACTAGTCCCCTACCCTCTCTGTACCATTGTTGGCCGCGGCACCGTGCGCGATTCTCGTTCCCGTCAGGCTGAAGTATGGAGGGGGCCAAGAGTGGACAACGCGTTCAAAACCTGGATTGGACACCCGGTAATCCTGCAGGTGGCGCTTGGCGACATCAAGGTGCCGTTGCGTGGGAGGCTGCTGAAAGATGGCGGCGAAACGGTCCGGATGCGAATCGGCGAAGGCTGGGATGTGGACATCTATAAGGCAATGATCGTGGCTGTTGAAGAAGACGCGATGGTTCTACTTCCTGCGTGAGGGGAATCGCCATGAAGACACAAGAATTGAAATACGTAACCAGGCGGCGTGCAGCGGTGTTGCTGGGAATCTCAGAAATGGAATTGAGCCGTATCTCGAGTGAATCGGGATTCGGGCACGTAGAAACGGCAGGCGAACAGGAAGAGACGTATTTCACGTACGAAGAGCTGCGGCAAATCTGCCTGCTCGCTGTGCAGCACGTGCACTAGACATTAACAATTTTCCTCCGGCCCCCCTCAGAAGCTGTACCCCCACCCCGGGTCGCTCCCCCCAGCGATCCGGGGTTTTTCTTTCCGTCGAAATCACCCGCCAGGTGCTTTTGGCCGGATTAAAACGATTCAGAAATCCTTTGACAGACGAAGTCGACGCGAAGAGACTTAGCGCCCATGAAGAGGGACGCAAACGTTGTGTCAGTTTTGGGTGTTAAAAAGGGGAAGAGCCTGGCGCTTGCGACGGCGGCGCTGATCGCGGTTTGTATCGGGGTAGGAGCGAAGAAAAAGCGCTGGATCTGATGACCGCGCTGAGGAAGATGATGCTGATCCCGGCGCAGCGGTTGGAGAAGCGCGCTCCAATGTTCAAGGACAATGGACGGATTCGCGTGGGGGCGGACGCGGACATCACCGTGTTCGATCCGAATCGCGT
>JBGQCW010000406.1:0-2297 GCA_041495565.1 Candidatus Acidiferrum sp. | reverse complement strand
GCGGATCTGCCGATGTATGAGCTGAAGACCGTTCAGCGCGTAGTGGACGAAGATCTTTTCGCCGAACGGATGATCGCGGGGCTGTCCGCGAGTTTTGGCGTTCTGGCCGCGCTTCTGGCGGCGCTGGGCATCTACGGCGTTTTGGCCTATCTGGTCGTCCAGCGCACGCGAGAGATCGGCATTCGAATGGCATTGGGCGCCGCGCCGGGGCATGTTCGGCTCCTGATCTTCCGCGAGGTGGGATTCATGGTTTTCGCCGGCGTGATCGTGGGATTGCCGCTGGCATATGGACTAGCGCGCGTGAGTGAATCTCTGCTCTTCGGCGTGCATGCGGGCGATCCTTTCATTTACGCGCTGACGCTGGCGGTGATCGGGGTTGTGGCGGGCGTGGCTTGCTACATTCCGGCGCGGCGGGCGACGCGCGTGCATCCGATCGTGGCGCTGCGCTATGAATGAGTGATGGAAGCATCTGATTCGTGACGCAAAGAAGAGGCGGGATCAGTTTTCGGAACTTTGGAAGGACAAAACTCGTAGATTCTATTCGAAGGAGACCACATGACGGACGCGACCGCAACACTGATTAAGATGGAAGGCGTTAAGAAAGTGTTCCTAACCGATGAAGTGGAGACGCACGCCTTATCGGAGATTCACCTGGAAATCAAGAAGGGGCAGTACATTTCCATCGCCGGCCCGTCGGGCTGCGGCAAATCGACGCTGCTTTCGATTCTTGGGCTTCTCGATTCGCCAACGGACGGCAACTACACGCTTAACGGTCAATCGGTGGCGAATCTCTCGATCAGCGAGCGCACACGAATCCGCAACCGCGAAATCGGGTTCATTTTCCAGGCGTTCAACCTGATCGGCGACTTGACGGTCTATGAAAACGTCGAGCTGCCTTTGACCTACCGGGGCACCAGCGCCGCGGAGCGAAAGCAAAAAGTGCAGCACGCGCTGGAACGCGTGGGCATGGCGCACCGCCTGCGTCACTATCCCTCGCAGCTTTCCGGCGGTCAGCAACAGAGAGTAGCCGTGGCCCGCGCACTGGTCGGCGATCCGCTGATTCTGATGGCTGACGAGCCCACCGGAAATCTCGATTCAAAAAACGGCGAAGCGGTGATGGAGCTGCTGCGCGACTTGCACCGCAACGGCGCGACCGTTTGCATGGTCACACACGACCAGCGCTACGCGAATTTCGCCGAGCGCACCATCCATCTGTTCGATGGCCGCATCGTCGAAGAGACCCAGGAAGCTCGCGTCGGAGCGTAGCGACCGGAGGGTCTTGTGGAAATGATTTGGCAGGATATTCGTTATGGCGCACGGATGTTGTGGAAGCATCGGCTGGCAACTTTTGTCTGCGCTGCGGCCTTGGCGCTGGGCATCGGCGCGAATACCGCCATGTTCAGCGTGGCGGAGGCGTTCCTGTTGCGTTCCGTGCCGTTCGAAAATGCCGACCGCATCGTGGCCATGGTGGACGTGCGCCCGCAGCAGAACATCGACCGGAATGCGGTCGCGCCGGCGACTTATCTCGATTGGCAAACGCAGACGAAGTCTTTCGAACAACTGAGCGCCTACGAGTGGAATCAGGTGAACCTGACCGGCAATCGCGAGCCGGAGAAAGTCCAGGGGTTTGATGTAACGGCAAATTTCTTCGGACTTCTGGGCGTACAACCGAAAATGGGACGTACGTTTCTGGCGGAAGAAGAACAGCCGGGAAAAGACCAGGAGATCATTCTCAGCTATGGCCTCTGGGAGCGGCGCTATGCGTCCGATCCGAATATTCTCAACAAGATCGTCAAAGTCGATGGCAAGAGTTTCACCATCGTCGGAGTGATGGACAAAGGATTTGATTTTCCCATGCCCGCGGAAGCATGGATGCCTTTGGCTCTTACGGTGAAGCAGCAGTCGGAGCGGAACTTGCGCTACATCTGGGTCCTAGGCAAGCTGAAATTCGATACCTCGGTCAAACAAGCGGCTGCGGAAATGAGCGCCATTGCGCAGCGCGAATCCGATGCGTATCCGGATGCTCATAAGGGTTGGCAGCTTCGCGTGATGCCGGTGCGCGAATTTGCCACCAGCGATCTCACGCGCCAATACACCCTGCTTCTGATGGGCGCCGTCGGCTTCGTGCTATTGATCGCCTGCGCCGACATCGCCAACGTCCAATTCGCGCGTGTTTCCGGCCGTCAGAAGGAGCTGGCGGTGCGAGCGGCCATGGGGGCGAGCCGCGCACGCATCGTGTGCCAATTGCTCACAGAGAGTATTCTTTTGGCGCTGCTAGGCTCCGCGGCGGGGTTGCT
>JBGQCW010000405.1:0-2311 GCA_041495565.1 Candidatus Acidiferrum sp. | reverse complement strand
GCGGGCCGAGCGGGTGGGTTCCGTGATCTGCAGCGCGGCAGCTTCCGCCTCGCGTGACACTTCAAGGGCAGGATTGAATAATTTGGCAAGGGCTTCGATGCCGGTGATGAGGCGCGGGCCGGGTCGTGAAAAGTAGCTGTTGGCCTCCAGAGCGTAGACGCGGCCGTTGCGCACGGCGGGAATGGCGTTCCAAGGTTCTGGAAAACTCATCGAGCGATATTCATCGCGCGCCTGCTCCGCGCTGTACCCGCAAGGCGCGATCATCAAGATTTCAGGCGCGGCTTCGATCATATCTTCCAGCGTGATGCGGAACGACGGCGTGCGTGCGTGGCCGAAAACATCTTCCCCGCCGGCGCGGTGAATCATCTCCGGAACCCAGTGGCCTCCGACGTAAAACGGTTGCAGCCATTCGAGGAATGCCACGCGGGGACGCTGCGCTGACACATCCAACTGCTGCTCGAGCACACCCAGGCGCGTGCCAATCTGTCTCACCAGCGCTTCGGCTTGAGGACTGTGGCCGGTTTCTTCTCCCACCCAAAGAATGTCGCGCCACACGTCACCCAAATCCTGAGGGTTTAGACAGAGAACTTCCGGGCGTCGGTCGAAACGCGTGAGCGCAGTGGCGAGATCGTCGGGAGAAGCGGCGCAGACGTGGCACAAATCCTGTGTAACGATCAAATCCGGAGCCAATGTCTCCAGCACCTCGGCATCGACCGCATACAAACTCTCGCCCCGGTGAACATACTCGCGAACCAGAGCGTCGATTTCCGCAGGACTAGCATCGTGCGGGATGCGCGAATGAATCGCAACCGATCTCGTGCGCGCCTTCGGCGGAAAGTCGCATTCATGGCTCACGCCCACAATTTCACGGTCGAAACCGAGCGCAAACAGAATCTCCGTGGCCGACGGGAGCAAAGATACGATCCGCATGGGTGAGGAATGTATCACATTTGGAAGTATGACGAGGAGCAAGCGGCGGTGAAGAGAAAGAGAAGACTTCAGGGAACGATGCAGAGCGTGCCGGGTCGCCGGCCCGCTTATAACGATTGTGCAATTGACACAACCGCATTTGTGGGTTCAACTTCTACCTGCTCTGTGCCAAATACCCGCCAGGTTCAGCTATGCGGAAACCCAAAACCGAGAAGAAACCGCCGCCATCATGCAACTGCACCTGCGTGAGATGCGACATCGGCAACCACTGCGCCAAACGGCCTCTTTGTCAGCATCCCCGCTGGAACGAAATCAGCCCTAAGCGAAAGCCGCCTCGGGGCGGCTGACATCCTTTGAACGGGCCTTTTTGGACTCTTCTTTTTTTACCCATTCAACAAAGAGTTGCTGAAATTCGTCTTGCGTGTAGATGCCCTTATGAATGAGCAGCGTATTCATGGCGTAGATGGTCGCCTTGAACGCCTCATCCCGAGAGGCTAATTGCATGGCTTCTTCGTAGGACATGAGACCCTCTATTACCAGCGATCCCCTGCTCGCAAATGCGATCAGGTTGACCCAATGTATCCTGCTGCCGCGTATTTTACAACGCTTGCCGTTTTCGTGCGTCTTGGCGCGGTTAACCGGTGGTCAACCATATTTCCTCGCGGGATCCTAATCTCTTTCCTGCATAGGCCAGCTGCGCCACTGCATTGCTGACTACTTGTACAGGAAATATTTGCGGCGGATCTGATCAAAAGCGGCAAGGCTCGGGGCCCAGCTTACGACGATCTTTTCGGGGGGTACGCCCGCCTGCAATTGTTGGATGGTCTCGGAATTTCCGATGAGCAGGAGGAGTTTTTCGGGATCGAACTCCTTGGGATAGAGCTTCCGCAAGATTGCGGCGATCTCGACACCCGTGCGCATGGAGCGGGTCGTGAAGCGATCCAGTATACGAATCGCCACGCCGCCGCAGCGCTGGCCACTGTAGAAGCCAACGACGGGAATGAAGGGCTGAGCGACGAAATGGACCCCGGGAAGATGGCGCTCGTTCAACGCAGCGGCGAGATCATCGCCGTTGAGCCAGGGCGCCCCGAACTCTTCGAAAGGTGTTTGCGTGCCGCGTCCGACGGAGACACCGGCGTTTTGCAAAATTTCAATGCCGGGGTAAAGGATGGAACCCTTCGTAGTGCGGAGATTCGGCGAAGGAGGAATCCATTTGATACCCGTGCTTTCAAAAAAATAATTGCGATGCCAGTTCTTCATGGCGATCACGTGCAGGTCGGCGCCGATGTGATTTTCGGCATTGAAGAGCTGAGCGAGCTCGCCGATGGTGAGCCCGTATCGCACCGGCAACGGAAAATATCCTACGAAACTGGTTTTGTCG
>JBGQCW010000404.1:0-2315 GCA_041495565.1 Candidatus Acidiferrum sp. | reverse complement strand
GTCGTTTTCATAGTGTCCTCCGCTCCCTCTCGCGCGGGAGCTTGAAGGTTGTCCTGTGCGCTGGTTGAAGATCGCACGGGCTGCAGACTTCGCCGGTCTCCTGGCTTGGCGGTACTGCCAGCTCGCAGCCTTCCCGCGATATCGCCCGTCGTTTTCAGGCACGGCCCTTACCGGGCCGCGGTTGACGAGCAGATCATCGCAGTGGTCTGCGAGCTACTAGTTCAAGTGCGCTCACGAAGCGAGCGACTCCCGCCTTACAGTCGCGCGGCGGCGACGGCTTCTTTCTTGGTGCGCGCAGGGCGAGCACCAAACCGTCTTCCCGAGCACGAAGTCCGCGGTGATTGTGGTCTGCAGCGTACGGCCGCAGGGTTGAGGTGAACGAGTGAAAAAAGCTACGTTCCAGACAAAGCCGTCACGCGAGGCCGGCCGGAAGGGCCGAGCTCCACGGCGAGCGGCGTCTGGAAAACCTGTTCGAGCAATTCGCGCTGGTAAATGCTGGCGGGCGGACCGACGCGCAGGCATCGGCCGCGCTGCATCAAGACGACCTGATCCGCGTACTCGGCCGCGAGATTCAGCTCATGCGTCACGACAACGACGGAGTAGCGATTTTCCGCGGCGAGCCTTTGCAAGGAGTGCAACAGGTCGACCTGCGCGGCAATGTCCAGGTGAAGAGTGGGTTCATCGAGCAGGAGAAGCAGCGGCTGCTGGGCCAAAGCGCGCGCGAGAATCACGCGCTGCTTTTCTCCGCCGGAGATTTGGTCCATCCAGCGGTCGCTCAAATCGGCAGCACCGACCTGGGCGAGAGCATTTTTTGCGATTAAGACGTCGTCTTCCGATTCGAACCGCAACGAGCGGCCGTGGGCATGGCGGCCCTGGAGGACAAATTCCCAGGCACGCGCGGGGAAGAGCAAACGACTCTCTTGCTGGACCATGGCGATGCGCTGCGCGCGGGTTCGCGGCGTGAGCGAATGCGTGACAAATCCATTGAGGAGAATGCGACCGGAGAGAGGCGCAAGAGCACCGGCGATCAATTTCAACAAAGTGGATTTGCCGCTGGCGTTGGGGCCGAGGATGGCGACGATTTCACCGGGCTTGGCCTGAAAGCTGGTTGCCTCCAGAGTGAAAAGCGGCGCCTGAGATAGGTTAGCAGAATAAGCGTAACTGACTTGTTCGACGCTCAAGCGGACGTCAGTGCTCAAGCGGGCTGGCTCGCTGGGATTTCGCGCGAGAGCGGAGCCACTGCTCATGCGAGCCTCCTGCGGAGGAGGTAGATGAAGAGCGGCGCGCCGACGATGGCGGTCACTGCGCCGACGGCAAGCTCAGAAGGCGCAACCACGGTGCGGGCGAGCGTATCCGCGAATACCACGGCAATAGCTCCGCCAAGCGCGGCGGTCGGCAACAAAGTGCGATGGTCGGAGCCAAAGATAAGACGCATGACATGGGGAACGATCAGACCGACGTAACCGACGGCGCCACTGACGGAGACGGCCAGCCCAGTTAGCAGTGATGCAGAAATGTAAACAACCAGGCGCACACGCGGCACGTCCACGCCCAAGTGCATGGCCTCCTTCTCACCGGCGAGCAACAAATTCAAATCTGTGGCCGTCGTATAGATCGCGCCTGCCGCAAGGAAGAAACCAACACCCAAGAACCAATACACACTTTTTTGAAAGGAAGTCGAAAGATTGCCCATCAGCCAGAATGCCATGCCGCGCGTGTTGCCACTGGTGACGGTGGTCATCAGAAACATGATGATGGCGGAGAGGAAGGAGGCGGTGATGACGCCGCCGAGAAGCAGGGTGGTGCTATCGATCTGCCCTTCGCGGCGGCCAAGGAAGTAGACCACGGCGATCGTCGCGGCGGCTCCGAGAAACGCGCCCATCGGTGTGAGCAAAGCGGCAAGCGCTGGCGACAAGGCAAGATACGGTTCAGCGATGAGGGCTAGGATGGCACCCAGAGCTGCTCCGCTGGAAACTCCGAGCACGTAGGGATCGGCCAAGGGATTGCGAAGCAACGCTTGAAAGCTGGTGCCCGCAACGGAAAGAGAAGCGCCGACGATGATGCCTAGGAGAATGCGCGGCCACCGGATATTCCAGACGATCAGGCCGTAGTCACTGGAAATGTGACTACTCTGTCCCAAGAGGACACGCAGCAAATCACGCCCGAGCGCATAGAGAGAAACGGGCACCGCGCCAAACTTTATGGCGATGACCACAACAACGAACAAAATCACCACGAGGATGGAACATTGGAGGAGGAGACGACGGAGCGTCAGCGGGCGCATGCGCAGCCTCCGCGATTCATCCTGTCAATCG
>JBGQCW010000403.1:0-2323 GCA_041495565.1 Candidatus Acidiferrum sp. | reverse complement strand
TTCATGGGGGCCATGGTGAACTGCATGCTGCCGCCGCCTTGAAGAAAGATCACCGCGTAATCGTCTGAGATTCCGAGGAGACTCCGGAGCTTTTGTTCCGCGGCGGCGATGATGCTTTCGAATTCGGGCGAACGGTGGCTCATTTCCATCACCGACATGCCGCTGCCGCGCCAATCGAGAAGCTCTTCGCGGATGCGCTCGAGGACGGGAAGCGGGAGCGCCCCCGGACCTGCGTTGAAATTGAGAGCACGCTTGGTGGTCTGTGCGGGAAGCGTGGACGAAGTCACGACGGCCAAATCCTCTCTCTTCAAGAAGCTGGAGCGCAGCGGGAACGAGTTTAACGCTGCGAACTTAGCAAACCAGAATAACAGAAATCATCGGGGCGCTCGAAGCGCAGTCCGGCCACGGGCCAAGACCGTCGTAGCTGTAAGTGTCAAATAGCTAGAGCATCAAGTAGCAACAGGTTGACGAGATCTCATCTGTCTGTTTTCCGTTGCAAAATTAGGCAACGTACTCTTGACTTGTCGGGGGGTCCACGCGCAAAACTACTATAGCTTCCATCCCCCAGGGGCTAGCAAAAAGCGAGAAGCTGCCTCACTTCCCCGCAATGGCGCGCTCGCTCGGATTTCTTAAGGAGAATCGTGAACGCACCGCACGCCAAGGCCGGGCGCGGTCCGCAGCAGCAGTTCGAGTTGTCGATCGGCCGCGTGCCTTTCCGCTTCCAAATGTCCGATGCGCGGCTTTTCAGCGCGGCATCGGTGCGATACGCCGCGTTCAAAGAAGTGGCCGCGCAGCCAATCCACATCACATTGAACGATTCTTCCATCGCGAAGAGCCAGCCGGCCGAATTTGCGTATGAATTTGAAGGCGCATTGCTTCGCGCTTGTTCAAGCGGAACAAGATTCGACGGAGTTCGCAACGAATACGCGCTCGATTCGCTGCTGCGGATCCTGCTCAGCTGGAAACTTACGGGCCACGACGGTTTTCTTCTTCACGCGGCCACGGTCATCCGCAATGGAAAGGCCTACGTATTCACGGGCAGGTCGGGCGCGGGGAAGAGCACGGTGGCTTCGCTGTCACCGGAAGGGAGCGTTCTCACTGATGAAATTTCACTCCTGCGTTTTGAAAATGGCGTGTGGCGCGCGTACGGAACTCCCTTTTGGGGAGAATTCCGCGCGGCAGGGTCGAATACCAGCGCCCCAGTGAAGGGGATTTTCCGGCTCGTGCAGGCGGCGGAAAATCGCGTGACACCGCTCCGCCCGGTGGAGATGCTTCGCGCTCTTTTGCCGAACGTGTTGTTCTTCTCCGCCGAAGCCGAAGGCAACCGGCGGCTTCTGGAAATACTCGGCCACGCCGCGGAGGAGATTTCAAGTTACGAGCTGGCATTCCGCATGGATCCATCGTTCTGGGAGGTTCTTCCCGAATGACTAGCAAACCCTTCGTTCTCTGGCAGAAAAATCCCGCGTTAGCGTGGAGAGAGATTGACGAGGCGACGGTTATTATTTCACCGACGGACAGCGTGATGCACGAGCTCAATGACACGGGAAGCTTCCTCTGGAAAAATATCGATGGGCATAGGTCGGCCGCGGAGTTGGCGGGGCTGCTCGCCGAGAGTTATGAAGTGACGCCGGACGCCGCGCTAACCGATACGCAAGCGCTGCTCGAAGAGATGTCTTCGCGGAAATTGGTGGTGCCCGTTCCGGCAGCGGGCGGAGACTTACGTTGACTACAAGCGTGGCAACGGGCGCCACGCCGGTGATGGATCGTCTGATCTCGCGCACGGTGCGCAAGCACCAGCCGCTCAGCGTGCATTTCGATTTGACGTACCGCTGCAACGAGCGCTGCGTGCACTGTTACCTGGATCATGACGACCACGGCGAGCTGACCACGGCCGAGTGCCTGGCCGTGATGGAAGAGCTGGCGCGCGCGGGGACTTTATTCCTTACCTTTAGCGGCGGGGAAATTTTTCTTCGGCTGGATCTTTACGAAATTCTGGCTGCGGCACGACGCCTGCATTTCGACGTCAGCTTGAAGACCAATGCCTTGCTGGTGACGCAGGAACGCGCGGCGCGGCTGCGCGAATTTGGCGTGCGGCGCGTGCAGATCAGCGTTTACAGCGATATTCCGGAAGTGCACGACGCTATCACGAAAGTTCCCGGATCGCTGCAACGGACGCTGGCGACGATTCCGCTGCTGCTCGAGCAGGGATTGCAGGTCAAGCTGGCCTGCCCGCTAATGCGGGAAAACTTACTGGCCTACCGCGGAGTGATGGCCCTCGCGGAAAAAATCGGGGTTCCTTACGTTTTGGACCTGACCATCACGC
>JBGQCW010000402.1:0-2326 GCA_041495565.1 Candidatus Acidiferrum sp. | reverse complement strand
GGCGCTCGCCGCCGTTCTCGGCGGCTGCCAGTCGCTGCACACCAACTCGCTCGACGAAGCGCTCGCGCTTCCCACGGAAGATGCCGCGCTCATCGCCCTGCGCACCCAGCAAATCCTCGCTCACGAAACCGGTGTGACCAATACGATTGATCCCGTCGCTGGCTCCTACGCCATCGAATCTCTCACCAACGAAATCGAAAAAGGCGCCCTCGCATACATCGAAAAAGTGGATGCCATGGGGGGAATGCTCAGAGCCATCGAAAGCGGCTTCATCCAGGGCGAAATCCAGAAAGCGGCGTACGAGTTCCAGCGCGCCGTCGAAAAAAAGGAGCAAATCGTCGTGGGCGTCAACGACTTCATTGCCGAAGAAGAGCGTGGCATTCCCACGCTCCGTATCGATGCTGAAATCGAGCGCTCCCAGATCGCCCGCCTGAACGCAATCCGCGCCAAACGCGACTCCGCCAGTGTCAAAGCCGCTCTCGCCGAACTCCAGCGGCGTGCCTCCACCACGGAGAATCTTCTCCCTGCGATCCTCGCCGCCGTCGAAGCCTACGCCACCGTCGGCGAAATTTCCGACGCCCTCCGCCGCGTCTTTGGCGAATACCGGGAATCTGTTGTCATCTAAGCATTGGAGGAACGACGTGGTCGTCATCATCTTTCTAATTTGCGTGGTCGGGGCCGTCGCTTCTGATGCACGCGCCCGCGGCGGCAACCGGTGGCTTTGGGGCGCTGCGGCAGCTTTCGGTTTTGTCTTCATTCCGGTACTCTCTGGTCTCATCTATCGGTCTCCGGGAAACCGTTTTCAGGGCAACGGCCTGCTATGGTCGGATTTCGGGGCGTTTCTCTGGATGGTGATCGTTGCTGTCTGTGCGCGCTTTCGCCTCGGAGGCCGCCGCAGTGATTTGTGAAGCGCGCAAGCAGTGTTACGGCAAGTCAGGGCTACCCACCTGAAACCAGCTAGATGAAGAAATCCCTCAAATCAGAAATAACCTTTCCCGAGCGCGTAAGAACGGCTAGCGAGGCTTCGCGTTTCATTGGCGCTGTTGGATTCTGCATGCTGTTTCCTGTGAAGAATGTGCCGCTGCCGTCGCTCTACTACGCGGTCTCAAAGCGCGCTGCTCTGCGGTGGGACAAGTACGCGCAACTCATCTGGAAGTGGAAAGACGAGCTGCCGAAGAAACACCGCGCCTTTTACGGAAAGTATTTCAAGTGCAGAGGCTCGTTCCTCTCGCTCAAGTTTCTTCCTTATTTCCTGGCTATTCAGGGAACAGCTCTGCCGGCGAGCGAGGCGAAAGAGTTTTACAAAGCAGGGCGCATTGGTCACGACGCGCTGGAACTCTGGCAAGCACTGGCGAAGCACGGGCCACTCCCGACACTCGAACTGCGTCACGCCTGCAAAATGGAAACGCAAACCGGCAATAAACGCTTCAAAAAAGCCATGCTCGAGCTGCAAGGCTTGCTGATCGTCACGCACTCCGGCACCGAACAGGAAACCGAAGCTTGGGCCTCCAATCGTTTCGATCTCGTCGCGTGCGCCTTTCCGGAGCAGGCCGCGCAAGCCAGGAAAATTTTCGTGGAGGACGCACGCACGGCGGTCGCAGTGCAATACCGCATCCTGTATCCCGCCGCGGCCCCGGCCCAGATCGCGCGTCTCTTCGGCTGGACCAAAGCACAGGCTGTCACCGCGCTCGCTCTGTAGTATTCTTCCCCATCGGGAATTCCCATGAAGCTGATCCTCGCCTCCGGTTCGCCCCGCCGCGCCGAAATCCTTCGCGTAGCTGCTATTCCCTTCACGGTGCTCTCCTCCGCGGTCGACGAAACACCCTTCCCGGGCGAATCGCCCCAGGACCACGTGCAGCGTCTGGCCAATGCCAAAGCGGAGCTGGTCGCCGCGCGCGCCGTCGGTCCGGCGATTATCATCGCCGCCGACACCGTCGTAGCGCTCGATGGCCGCATCCTTGGCAAGCCGCGTTCCTCCGACGACGCTCGCCACATGCTCGAAGCCCTCTCCGGCCACACCCACGCCGTCATCACGGGAGTCGCTCTCATCCGCCTCCCCGATGCCGAGCGGCGCACCTTCGTCGAAACCACGCTCGTGCACTTCGCCAAGCTTTCCGAAGAAGAGTTGAATCGCTATCTTGCTACCGACGAGCCTTACGACAAAGCCGGAGCCTACGCCATCCAGGGCCGCGCCGGACGATACATCCCGCGCATCGAAGGCTGCTATTTCAATGTGGTTGGATTGCCTCTCGCGCGGCTTCAGCACTCCCTCAACGAGCTCGGCTGGACCGAAGACTGAGTATCCCGCAGCTTCAAGTTTTTGTTG
>JBGQCW010000401.1:0-2328 GCA_041495565.1 Candidatus Acidiferrum sp. | reverse complement strand
GCCGGTGTCTCCCGAGGTCGCTACGAGCACGGTGAGCGGACGCGTCTCGCCGCGCACGAAATAGCCCATCAATCGCGCCATGAAGCGCGCGCCAAAATCCTTGAACGCCAGCGTCGGCCCGTGAAACAGCTCCAGAATGTGGAGTCCCGGCGAGAGCGACACCAGGTTCACGGGAAAATTGATGGCCTCGCTGACCACTTGCCAGAGCACTTCTTCCGGAACATCCGGTGTGGCGAAGGGTTTTACAACGCGGAAACAAACCTCGGTAAACGGCAGGCGGCGGAATTCTTCCAGTTCCTCCGGCGAATGACGCGCAATCTCGACCGGCATGTACAGCCCGCCGTCCGGCGCGAGTCCACGCAGCACGGCGCCGCGGAGCGACGTGAGTGGCGCTTTTCGCGATGTGCTGCGGTATCTCAACGGACTGGACTCATCGCGCGCCTTCTGTCTTGGAGCGAATCATTTCCAGAAACGCCGCGGCATCCAGTGAACCATCCCGCAAGGAAGCAACTTGCAGCGTGCAATGCGCGAGGGCTTCGTAACTCTGGCGCCGCGCGGCGATCAGCGATGGATAACACCGCGCCACGGTTTCTCTCGGTGTTTCGTTCGCCTTCGGCTGAAACGCTCCGCGCCACAAGACCGGCTTCGGATCACTCAAATATCTTTCGATCAGAAGCTGCTGCTCTTGCGCCGAGGCCGCGAGATACACGATGGTCATTTGCCGCCGCAAGCGAATCAGCAAATTGTTTCCGGTGTAGATGACGCTCCCGGTGGTATCGAGCACCAGAGATTTTTCGCGGTGCTTCTCGAGTTCCGTCAGGACTTCGTCGAGCGTGTGAATTTCCTCCGTCAAGTAGTCGGATTCGCGTTGCCCATAGGTGGGGCTGTCCGGCCAGCCCATCCACGCGGCAACGCCGTGGATTCCGGAGTAGCCGCCGGCGGCAAGGCGCGGTGCGAGCTTCTGTTCGATGCGGTCGTCGCAGGAAACTGCGGGAACTCCGCTCTCCGCTAACTTCTTTGTCCAGAACGTCTTCCCGGCTCCGGACATGCCGATCAATGCCAGACGCAAGGGTTTTGCTTTGTTGGTTTCAGCAGTCATAAGTGAATTGCCTACGATAGCGTGAACCCCGCAACCCGGCAACCAGCACGCCGGGGCGACCGGCGAGAAAAACAATGCAAACCTGGAACCTGTCCTCCGGGACGGCTTGCGGCCCTTGCGTGCAAGTGTTACGTTTGAAAGGACTTTTGCTGCATCACGCAGCGTTAGTCCGGTGGCATTTGGGAGCTCCGGGAGATTTTTTCGCAGCCCAGTTTCGAGGAAATTTTCGACGGACATTTTGAGCGTGACGCCGATGAGGTCGGAGTCCACTTAAAACCCACGCTGTGGATTTTATGTGACGCGAGTTTAGTCCGGCCAGTTTAGTCAAATAGGGCCGGAGCGGGCGGCAAGCCCTGAGATGCAAGTACTCGCGCGCGGGGTTTTCGTGTCGTACTGGTTTCGCAACGACAATCGATTGCCGCAGGGGCGGCTGGCCGTAGCCTCCTACATCATCGTGGGAATGATCGGAGTGTTGCTGCTCGGGTTCTGGAAACTCCAGGTCATCGACGCCGACAAATACACTTCTCTGGCGGAGCGCAATCGGGTGCGCGAGATTCCGGTTATCGCACCACGTGGCCGCATGCTCGACCGCGATGGACGCGTGCTGGTTGACAACCGGCCTTCCTTCAGCGTGCTTCTGCTTCGCGAGGATCCGTCTCTGGTCGAAAAATACCTACCCGGGATAGCCGATGGTCTCGGCATTCCGATCGAGGAGCTGAGAGACCAGCTCGGCAACACGAAAAATCTGCCGAAATTCCAGCCGATTATCATCAAACCTGAGGCTTCGGACGCGGACATTGCTTTTATTGAGTCGCACCGTTCGGACATCCCGGTGCTCGAAATGATCTCCGTTTCGCGGCGGCGCTATCTCCCCAATGGCTTTCTGGCTCATGCCGTGGGCTACGTGGGTGAGGTCAGCGAGCAGCAAATCGAGGCGAGCAACGGGAAGCTGCGCCCCGGCGACTTTGCCGGCAAATTCGGGCTCGAACGGCAGTACAACGACATCTTGATGGGCACCGACGGGAAGCGCCGCGTCATCGTCAATAGCATCGGCAAAGAAATGGGCCGGCTGTCCACGCAGGAAGCCATTCCCGGCAAGCAGATTCAGCTGACCATCGATTACGACGTGCAGCAGATGGCGGAGCAATCTTTGGGGCCGCGCCCCGGTGCGGTCGTTGCGCTGGACCCGCGCACGGGTGAAGTTTTGGCGATGGTGAGCCATCCCGCGT
>JBGQCW010000400.1:0-2363 GCA_041495565.1 Candidatus Acidiferrum sp. | reverse complement strand
TTTCCAAAGCCCCGCTTGATCCTCCAGGTTCGGGCAGGCCGGATACCCAAAGCTGTACCGTTTTCCGCGATAGCGCGAGGTAAATCTCTGCGCCATGGTCATTTCCGGCGGGTCGGGGAAGCCCCAATCCTCGCGGATGCGCCGGTGCAGCCATTCCGCGCAAGCCTCCGCCGTTTCAATCGCCAGCGCCTGCAAGCCATGCGATTTGAAGTAGTAGCCGTCGTTCTTCGCCTTTTCCGCGCGATCGCGTATTCCCTCGCCTGCCGTCACCACGAATAGCGCCAGGTGGTCGCGCTTTCCGTTTTGGGCGGGCAAAACATAATCGCTTAAGCACAAGTAATCGCTCAGCCGCTGCCTCGCAAATTGAAACGTGTGCAACGGTTCCCCAGCACCAGGCGCGAAGAGTTGCAGCGATTCCCCTGCCGCCTCGGCTTCGAAGAACTGCCATACGGCGCGGACCTTCATGAACCCGGCTGCTTCTTTCTTCACCTCTTCCATGCTCTCGAAGAGCTCAACGGCTTGCGGATCGCGCTCCGCAAGACGTTTTTCGAAATCACCACGAAAACCCATGTGCCGCCCATAGAGCATGAAGGGATTGATGTAGCTCCAGAGCTCGCGCAAATCGGGCACCAGCCGGACTTTGCGATCGAGATAATTCACCGCTGGGATGGGCAGGTCAGTTCGAACGCGCGGTGAGCGCGCGATCTTGGGGAATTCCGTTACTTTCACCGTGGTCGTTACATCGAAACCGTCTCCAGAAGCGGTGTGCTCGCGCACCACCGTCTCGCGCGTCGCCGGATCCATAAGCTGATTCATCAAACTCAGCCCGGTCATCGCGTCCTTCGCGAAGCACACCGCTTTTCCATAGCTCGGCGCGATCTTCGTCTGCGTGAATTTCGCGGAAAGCGCCGCTCCGCCTACCAGCAGTGGAACCTTGATGCCCGCATCCTTCAAGTCGCCCGCCGTGATCACCATCTGTTGCGCGCTCTTCACCAGCAGGCCGGACAACCCAATCGCGTCCGGATGGTGTTCCTGATACGCCTTGATCAAATCCTCCGGCGGCACCTTGATGCCTAGGTTCACCACGTCATATCCGTTGTTCTTCAGAATGATCTCGACGAGGTTCTTCCCGATGTCGTGGACGTCGCCCTTCACCGTCGCCAGCACGACTTTGCCGCGCTTCGCCGTGTCCGCCTTTTCCATGAATTGTTCCAGATGGCTCACCGCCGCCTTCATGGCTTCCGCGGACTGCAGCACTTCCGCAACAATCAATTCATTGGCATTGAATAGCCGGCCCACTTCCGCCATCCCCGCCATCAGCGGCCCATTCACAATGTCCAGCGGCGCCGCTCCTTCCGCGCGTTTCTTTTCCAGGTCGCCGATCAGCCCGTCGCGCGTGCCCTCAATGATGTAATTCGAAAGCCGCTCGTCCAGCGGCAGGTCCGCCGCTCGAACTTTTTCTTTCTTCGTTGCTGCGCGGAAATGCTCCACAATCGCCTGAATGTAATACTGGTTGACTGCCGCTCGCTGCTCCTTGTGCTGTTTGCGCCAGTCCGCGGGAACGTCCCGCAGCAGCGCGGCATTCGAATGTTCCGCCGGCACCTCCTTTGGCGGGTGTGAAAACAGCAGATTCTCCGCCAGTTCTCTTTCATGCGGCGAAATCGACGCAAACCGTTCGAGCCTCTCGGTATTTACGATTGCCAGGTCTAGCCCCGCCTTCGTGCAGTAATACAAAAAAACAGAGTTCACTACTTCGCGCGCGCCTGCCGGCAGGCCGAACGACACGTTGGAAATCCCCAGGATCGTCCGCACATCCGGCATGGCCTGCTTGATCAGCCGGATTCCCTCCATCGTCTCGACCGCGCCGCCGATGTAGTTCGCATCTCCCGTCGCACAGGGAAAAACCAGAGGATCGAAAATGATGTCCTCCGGCGCCAGTCCGTATTTTTCCGTCAGCAGCTTGTACGAATGCTGCGCGATCGCCAGTTTGCGCTCCCGCGTAAACGCTTGTGCCTGCAGCTTGTCCTCATCGATGCAACCCACCACCACTGCCGCGCCGAATTCATGCGCAATCGGCACCACGCGCTCGAATTTTTCTTCGCCATCTTCCAGGTTGATGGAATTGAGAATCGCCTTGCCCTGGCAATACGTCAGCGCCAGCTCGATGGCCGTCGGATCGGTCGTATCGATCATCACCGGCGCTTTCACTTTTCGAATCAGCTTCTCGTAGAACGGTGGAATGTCTTTTTTCTCATCGCGTTCCGTGCTCTGCAGGCAAACATCTACGATATGCGCCCCGCCTCGTACTTGCCGCCGCGCGATCTCGCTCGCCTCTTCCCACTTTTCCTCTGCCACCAGATTCT
>JBGQCW010000399.1:0-2370 GCA_041495565.1 Candidatus Acidiferrum sp. | reverse complement strand
GATCGCTTCGGCAGTGGCGAGAAGCTCCGCCTGCTCGACCACGCGGTTCACCAGCCCAACGCGCAGCGCTTCTTCGGCGGTGATCATTTCGCCGGTGAGGATCATCTCGTGCGCCACGCCTTTGCCGCAAAGCCGCGGCAGGCGCTGCGTGCCACCATAGCCGGGGAGGATGCCGAGCTTCACTTCGGGTTGTCCGAGCTTGGCGTTCCTACTGGCGATGCGCATGGTGCAGGCGAGCGCCAGCTCGCAGCCGCCACCGAGCGCGAAGCCGTTGATGGCGGCGATCGAGGGCTTTCCCATGGTTTCGAGGCGATGAAACACCTCTTGTCCGAAGCGCGCGAAATCCGGGCCATCCACCGATGTGCGCTTGGCCAGCTCGTTGATGTCTGCGCCAGCGACAAAGGCTTTTTCGTCGGCGCCCGTGAGGATCACGACGCGGACGGAATCATCCTGCCGCGCGGCGTCCAGGCATTGGCCAAGCTCCTCGACCGTCTTGCGATTCAGCGCATTCAAGACCGTCGGACGATTGACGGTGATGCGCGCGATTTGTTCTTTCACTTCGTACAGCAGATTTTCATAGCCCATTTTCAATTTTCTCTTTTCTTTTGTCCGCTTCAGGTCAATTGCAATGCTTTTGGCTTCGCCGGATCGCCGTAATCGTAAAATCCGCGTCCGGCTTTGCGCCCGTTCCAGCCGGCGAGCACCATGCGCTTCAGCAGCGGCGGCGACGCGAAACGCTTTTCCTTGAACTCGTCGAACATGATGTTCGAGATGTAGTAGGTGGTGTCGAGGCCCACGAAATCGAGCAGCGCGAGCGGCCCCATGGGATGCCCGCATCCGAGCTTCATGGAATTGTCGATGTCTTCGACCGATCCGACGCCTTCCTCGAGCGCGCGTACGGCATCCAGCAAGTAGGGCACCAGCAGCCGGTTGACGATGAAGCCGGTACGATCGGTGGTGCGCACAACCGTCTTGCCGAGCTTTCCTCCGAAGGCCACGATTTCGTCGAAGACTTTCGGGTCGGTCGCAATCGTGCGGATCACCTCGACCAGTTTCATCACCGGCACGGGATTGAAGAAGTGCATTCCGAGAAAGCGGTCGGGGCGCTGCGTGAACGTGGCCATCTCGGTGATCGAAAGCGAAGAGGTATTGCTCGCAAAAACGGTTTGCTTCGGGCAGACTTTGTCGAGCGCGATCCACAATTCGCGCTTGGCGGGCAATAGTTCGACGATGGCTTCAATCACGAAGTCGCAATCTTTGAAATCATCGAGATTCGTCGTGCCGCGCAGACGCGCGCGAACTTGATCGCGGTCCGTCGCGGTCAGCGTTCCCTTCTCCACCAGCCGCGCGAGATTTTTCTCGATGGATTGCAGCCCCTTCTCGACCAGTTGCGGAGTAACTTCGCGCACCGTCACCTGGCAGCCCGCCTGCGCCGCCACTTGCGCGATCCCCGAACCCATCAGGCCGCATCCCACCACACCTACTTTTTCAATCGCCATGCAACTGCCTCCCGATATGTGATTCCAGTATGACTGCGACGCCGCGCCGGGTGGCGCCGTAGTAGGGTAAGGGAACAGAGGCAAGGAGGCAAGGAGGGGGAGGCCACAGAGGCACAGAGACACTGAGGCGAGGACGCTCGATGCAAAGAGAAAAGCGCGTTTTGTTGCGGTTAGGAATTTGCTTTCTCCTCTTGTTTCTTGGACTTGACTGATTTTTTGAATTGGTGAATGTTGCGATTAGCCTTTTGTTCGCCTGCCATCTGTTTGCGGGTTTCCCCACTAGACGCCACGGCGGCCGGGGCTTTTTTGGCGCTTCGCTTTTGCGTGCGAGCTGAGTTCGTTGGCATGACACTTTCGAGCGGATAGATGGCGGGCGCGGGTCCGGTGAAGAAGAAAGTGGTCCGCGGTGGCTCAAACCAGTTTCCGTGTTCGTCGAGGTGTGAATAGATGCGGGCGGCGCGAATGATTACATCGGCGGACTCGAGGGACAGGTGCTCGGAGGATTCGAGAATGCCCTCGAGGACGCGGCCCAGTTCCCGTTTTCGCCAGGCGAAGAGGCCGGTCGAGTGCACGTGGCGATAGATGGAGGCGCGGTCGGGGATTTTGTAATCCCTGGCAATCAGTTCGGGGCTGCGCCAACGGATGAAATCGCCTTCGATGGCGTCGCGGTCCGGGTGGGAGCAGACGGAGCATCTACGGGCGTGACGGGCGAAATCGGGAGGAAAAGAAGAGGAGCCCTTCGAAGCCCACACAGTGGGTTTCTCAGGGTAAAAGGAAGTAGAGGAATCGGAAGGACTCGCGGCGATTGCGTCCGCAGGCTCGCCGGTGGCCTCGGCGGGCTGGTCGTTTATCTGCGCTGGTTCGTCGGCGG
>JBGQCW010000398.1:0-2371 GCA_041495565.1 Candidatus Acidiferrum sp. | reverse complement strand
TTCTGGGAGCCGTGCTAGCATCGAATTTGGTCACAAAGTCTTCTTCTTACGTAAAGTCCAAGGATCACCAGGAGTTCGGGAATGATTGAGCCTGTCAACGCCGAAGAATTCATAACGCAGCCGGAGCGGCGCAAACCGGAAGAATTTCAGCATGTAAAATTCCGCATCGACGCCGGCGTCGCGAGGATGACCCTCAACCGTCCGGAACATAATCTCCTCAACGAAGCCATGCTTCGCGAAATCGCCGGCGGAATTACTCATGCCGGCGAGCGCGATGACGTAAAACTGATTGTTCTCGATTCAGCCTGCAAAGTCTTCTGCGGCGGCATCGATATCGGTGAATACACTTCGCAGCGTGTTTTTCAGATGCTCGACGCGTTCCATGCGGCCTTTGCAGGAATGCTGGAAGTTGGCAAACCGGTCGTTTGCGTCGTCAACGGACCAGCCATCGGCGGCGGCGCGGAGCTGGCGGCTTTCGGCGATCTCGTGATTGCCACGCCCAAAGCGCGCTTTGCCCAGCCGGAAATCAGCATTGGCATCTTCCCGCCGCTCGCCTCCACGATTCTGCCGTTCCTCGTCGGGCCCAAGATCGCGCTTGAGCTTGTTCTCACCGGCGAACCGGTGACCGCCGAACGAGCCTTGGAACTCGGCATGATCAATCGCCTTGTCCCGGAAGCCCAGCTCGAAAAAACTGTAAATGATCTCGTCGACCGTATTAACGGCCACTCCGGCCCCGTGCTCACGATGGCGAAGAAAGCTATCCTCGGAGGAATGGGCTTGTCGCTCCGCGAGGGTCTCAAACATTCCATGAATATTTTCTTGAACGAACTTTATCGTCTCGAGGATTCGCAGGAAGGCCTGCGCGCTCTCATCGAAAAGCGCAAGCCCAACTGGAAAAATCGCTGAACCGCGGCGGCGCCTGTGCAGACGTGCATGGTTCAGCCGCGCATTGACACTCTACCGGGCGCGGCATACACTCGAATTTCAATTTGCAGGCAAGGGAAGCGGGGAAGGCCGTGCGAATCGGCCGCGGTCCCGCCACTGTGATCGGCTGAAAAGCCGTAAGCCAGGCCACCCTCCCGTGCCGCAGAGTGCTGCGCTCTTCGCGAGAAAGAGCAATGCCGGAAGCCCCAAGGTGTCTCGTGGGGCTTTTTTGTTGCTCTACTGGAATTGTGCCGTTGGGGGAAATTGGTGAGTGAAGTTGTAAGCCTGCGCTTCCGAGCTGTAGTTTGCGCCGCAATCGCTGCCTGGCTGTCCTGCCCAGCGCCGGTGCGAGGGCAATCTCCTTCGGCAATCCCCGCCACAGCCCCCGTGTTCCGCGAAGTCACTGACGAAGCCGGCCGTACCGTGCGCATTCCTCAACCGGTCCGCCGCATCGTTTCCCTCGCACCGAGCTTGACGGAAACCGTCTACGCGCTCGGTTTGCAGGACCGCCTGGTCGGAGATACCGACTATTGTGATTACCCTGCCGATGCCCAGAAAAAAACCAAAGTCGGCGGCGCGATCAACCCCAGCCTGGAGCAGATTGTTGCCTTACACCCCGATCTCGTTCTCGTGACCAAAGGGTTGAACCGTCTCGAAACCGTGCATTCGCTGGATACCCTTGGCATTTCTTCTTATGCCACGGATCCTCATACCGTCGATGAAATCATCACCTCTTCAAAAAAACTGGCTGATGTGCTCGGCGCATCCGAGGCAGGTACATCCGTCGCCGACGACATGCATCATCGCCTGGCAAGTCTGCAGCAGCAAATCGGCGCCTTGCCGGCGAAGCGCGTACTTTTCGCCGTCTGGACCGAGCCGCTCATCTCCATCGGCAAGGACACCTTCATCGCCGATGCATTGCGCCGGGCAGGCGCCGTGTCGATCGTGGATTCCTCGCAAGACTGGCCCCAGGTCAGTCTCGAAGAAGTTGCCCGGCTCCAGCCGGATTTTCTCGTTTTCGCGGCATCCCATTCAGAGACGGCTCCTCGTCAAATCGAAACGCTCGCCAGCCTTCCGGCATGGCGGATTATTGATGCTGTTCGCAATCGCCGGTACGCGGTGATTAGTGATGCCGTGAATCGTCCCGCGCCCCGCATCGTCACGGCCATCGAGGATCTTGCGCGCCAGCTTCACCCCGACGCTTTCGTCGAGAAACCGGAAGGCCCCAAAGAAAAGCTCGAAAAGGAAAATGCGCCTCCTCCACACCAGTCTTTCTTGTACTCGTCTCTCGATGCCAATGTCTCGCCGATTGACAGGATGAATCGCGGAGGCTGCGCATGCGCCCGCTGACGCTCCGTCGTCTCCTCCTCCAATGTTCCATCCTCGTGGTGATTTTGTTCGTTGTTGTGGTCATCGCCATAAAGTTTGGCGCGGTGCCCGTTTCTCT
>JBGQCW010000397.1:0-2375 GCA_041495565.1 Candidatus Acidiferrum sp. | reverse complement strand
TTTTCGTTGGATCAGGACCTGGAACCGCTCCCCCATGCCCTCGGGGTGGATCAGCGTCTTGAGCTGGAGCCGCGCCCGAACACGGTCCACCTCCGTTTGCCCGTCATCGTGGAGGTCCGCGAATTCATTTTTCTTTCCGAGTGCCAGCAGAAACGCGGTCTGTGACGTGAGCCCGGAAGTTTCAAGCCCGGATCGCTTTCCCCAAGTTTCGAGAGCCGTGAAATTGACGTGCGCGGTCAAATCCTGCTCGCCCGGAGACGCGTAATAATTTTCCGCGGCACGATGATCGTGATAGGCGAGGAGCGTTCCGCGCATGTGATGGTCGTCGAAGAGTTCCGCGGCACGATGGCCGTAGTCGATCGTGAGGACGTAGCCGCGCTCCAGGCGGCGGCCGATTTCGGCGATCCAATCGCAGGCCTCAAGCCCCGCTTCGGCTTGCTGGCCTTCGTGAAGAAGGATTCCCTGCGTCGCAAAATATTCAGTGATGGCGCAAGTGGACAGTTCAGCGATGTGATCCACAAATCGCCCGTCCGCGAAGCCGACGAGAATTTCTTTCGGCGCGCCGCCTTGCAGGACCACGCGGTGTACCGGCAGCGCATCGATCAACTCATTGGAAAAGAGGCAGCCCGCGGGGATATGCGGCGGGATCTCGAGAGAAACCGCAAAGTGTCCCGCTTCCGCGTGCTGCTTCAGTCGCGTCGCTGACTGTTCGCGGCGCGCAGTGGAGCGCTCCACAGCCAAGTAGCGCAGTGCTTTGTAAAAAGCGGGAAGCTTCGATTCGCTGAAATCGAGAATGTGCGATGCGAGCCGCCCAACGCCTGCGCCGGCTTCGACGAGTGTGAAATCAGCAGGACGCCCGAGGTGCTCCCACATTTCCGCGAATTGCCGGGCGAGAAGCCGTCCAAAGATGGGATGAACATCCACGCTCGTATAGTAGTCGGCGAAACGCGTGGATTCGGTCTGGCTGTAGTAACCGTGGACCGGATGGTACAAGCATTCGCGCATGAAGTCGGCGAAAGTGAGAGGCCCGTAACTGCGGATGCGATCCAAAAGCAATTCGGCGAGCGGCGTCACGCGCCTTCGGCTCCCGCGGTGTCGGAGGCGGGTTCCGCCTGAATCTGTTTCCATGCCCGCGTGAAAACACCTTCAGCAACTTCGTCGAAGAGCACGAAGTAAATCGTTTCGAGAGAGCTTTCACCTTTCAGGTGCCGCGCTGCTTCGCGCAGCATGATCTCCGCGCAATCTTTCAGCGGAAACCCCGCGATGCCAGTGCCCACGGCGGGAAATGCGATGGACTTCAGGCCGCGCTCGTTGGCGATCCTCAGAGAATGAGCGGTGGAATTCCGCAGCGTGTCCGCATTCGTTTTTCCACCCAGTTGCATGCTGGCCGCATGAATCACGAAGCGCGCTTTCAATTTTCCGCCGGTGGTGATGGCCGCATAGCCGACCGGAATGCTGCCGATGGCGTCACATTCGCGCTGTATTGCTTCGCCGCCCTTGCGGCGAATGGCTCCCGCCACGCCCGCGCCGAGAACCAAATCATTGTTCGCGGCGTTGACGATGGCGTCCGTGTCCATCTCGGTCAGGTCGCCCTGCTGAATGACGATCATTTCTGCAAGTGATTTCATGAGGATTCTTTTCGTCTTCTGGCCTGGCTAGGCTTTCTTCTCCGCGGCCTTTTGTTGCGGGTAGTCGTAAACGCCGCGCCCCGCTTTGCGGCCGAGTCGTCCTTCCTTGACGTATTGCCGCAACAAGGAATTGGGCCGGTATTTTTCGCCGAGCGTTCGATGGAGGTATTCAAGAATATTGAGGCGAACGTCGAGGCCCACGAGATCGACCAACTCGAAGGGGCCCATCGGGTGGTTCAGGCCGAGCTTCAGAGCTTTGTCGATGTCTTCAGCCGAAGCAATCCCGGCTTCCAGCATATTGAAGGCTTCATTCCCGATGAGCGCGTTGATGCGCGTGGTGATGAAACCGGGAGCTTCGTTGACGATCACGACTTCCTTGCCCATGCGGCCGGCGACTTCGCGGCAAGCGGCGACCGTTTCATCGGAAGTCTGCGGCGTCCTGACGAGCTCGATGAGCTTCATTTTCGGGACGGGATTGAAGAAATGCATGCCGATGCAGCGATCGCGCGAAACGGTGACGTCGGTGAAATCCGTGATCGAAAGAGAGGAGGTATTGCTTGCGAAAATGGCTCCCGTTTTGGCGAACTTGTCGAAGATGGTGAACAGTTCGAGCTTCATTTCCAGTTCTTCCGGGACAGCTTCGATGATAAGGTCGGCGTCGCGGATGGCGTCCTCGACGTTGCTCGCGGTGGTAATCAATGAGAGCGCTTTATCGCGCACGCTGGCTTCAACCTTGCCGCGCGCGAC
>JBGQCW010000396.1:0-2391 GCA_041495565.1 Candidatus Acidiferrum sp. | reverse complement strand
TCGCGCTTGTTCAACTGCAGCACGTAAGGAATCGTCGCAAAATTCAGGTTGTGCTCTTTCAGGTGTTCCATCAGGTTTTCCATGGTCTCGAAATTCGCGTCCAGCCGTTCTTCCTGCGAATCCGCCACGAACACCACGCCGTCCGCACCCTTCAAAATCAGCTTGCGGCTGGCCTCATAGAACACCTGTCCGGGCACGGTATAAAGATGAAAGCGCGTCTTGAACCCCCGCACCGTTCCTAAATCCAGTGGCAGGAAGTCGAAGAAGAGCGTGCGGTCCGTTTCCGTCGCCAGGGACACCATCTTGCCCTTCTGGTTTTGCCCCGTATGGTCGTAAATCCACTGCAGGTTGGCGGTCTTGCCGCCCAGACCTGGACCGTAGTACACGAGCTTGCAGTTTATTTCGCGAGCAGGAAAATTGATGAAAGGCACGTTGTCGTCAACCCGAACTAGGCCACAAACTTATAGCACACGCGGTGCAGGCAGGCCAGTCTCTCACCCCGTCTGTCACCCGCTGGGTACTGCCACACCCAGTTTCCGCGAAAATCTCCCAAACTCCACGCCCTATTTTCATGGCTTGCCACCGGGAGGTAACTCGCCTCGCTCCCGCCCATGTCTATCCCCCTCGTTGACGCGCGATATCTCCTCTGTTAGCATGCGCTTCATGGCAAAGGCTCGTAAGCTCTCTTCACGATCCTCCGTTCATTCCAAGGGCACGGCGCGGAGTCAGTCTAAGTCACGCAAAAATAAGACTTTACCTCCGCCTCCGCCTGCCCAGCGCGGCGGTGTCGAGCTCGTCGACCCGCTGGTTCAGGCGCAGCTCAAAGTCTACGACGAAGCTTTGTCCCTCTTCCATCAGCAGAAATTCGCGAGGGCCAAACAGGAACTCGAAAAAGTTTTGGAAGGCCCCAGCAAAGAGCTCGCCGATCGTGCACGCATGCACGTCAAGATCGCCGAGCAACGCATGAAGCCTTCCCTCGAACAGAATCCCCGCACCGCCGACGAGCATTACCAGCGCGGCGTCGCCATGATGAACATCGGCCGCTGGGACGACGCGCGCGAAAGTCTGCTGAAAGCCCGCAAAGCGGCTCCCAAGGCCGACCATATTCATTACGCCTTGGCCGCGCTCGATTGCCTCACCGGTGAAGCCGAGTCCGCTATGGCCAATCTGAAAGTCGCCATTCAGTTGCGCCCGGAAAATCGCTATCACGCCCGCAACGACGAGGATTTTGCCTTCCTCCAGGAAGATCCGCGCTTCACCGAGCTTCTCTATCCAGAGAAGGACGGCACTGCTGGCTAGTTTTTGTAGGATAGGCTTTAGCCTGTCCTCCTATCGATCTAGGTTCTTTCTCGCCGCCTCTCATTTCTCAGCGCCGCCACGCAGAAGCCTATTCGTCTTTTCGGTTTCCTTTGTATTCTCAGCGTTCTCTGTGCTCTCTGCGTTCAATTCTTTTCTGTACAATGGTGTGTCACCATTGTCTGGTATTCAAACGTGAAAAAAACCGCGTCCAATCCGAAACCGCCCTCCCGCAGCTTCCGCGTCGTTGCTCTTGGTGGCGGCACCGGTCTTTCCACGCTTCTCCGCGGCCTCAAAGAGCACGTGGTCCGGCGCGCCGATGAGCACGCCTCGCCCGAGCGCCCCATCTCCGACCTCGCCGCCATCGTCACCGTCACGGATGACGGCGGCAGCTCCGGCCGCTTGCGCCGGGAAAATAGAATTTTACCTCCCGGCGACATCCGCAATTGCATGGTCGCGCTTTCGAAGGACGAAGCCCTCCTCGGCCGCCTCTTTCAATACCGCTTCCACGCCGGACGCGGGCTCGTCGGCCACAACTTCGGAAATCTTTTCCTCGCCGCGCTCACCCACGTCACCGGCGATTTTATCGAAGCCATCCGCGTAAGCAGCAAAGTCCTGGCCATCCGCGGCCGCATTTTTCCGTCAACTCTTTCCAATGTTCATCTCGTCGCCACGCTCGAGAACGGCCGCATCGTCCACGGTGAAACGCGCATCACCGCCAGCCGCACGCCGATCAAAAGACTCAGACTCTCTCCCAGCCGCGTGCGCCCGCTTCCCAGGGTGATCGAAGCCATCAAGCACGCCGACCTCATCCTCCTCGGGCCGGGCTCGCTCTACACCAGCATCTTGCCCAACCTTCTGATCCCAGAAATCGCCAGCGCCATCGCCAAGTCCAAAGCTCCGCGCGTCTACATCGCCAATCTTATGACCCAGCCCGGTGAAACTGCCGGCTATGCTCTCGCGGATCATCTGCGCGCCATCCAGAAGCACGTACGTCCCCGCGTGATCGATTGGGTCGTCGCCAATCGGCAGCCTGTCTCGCCCGATGTCGCTCGTCGCTACCGCGCTCAGGGCGCCGAGCCCGTGGCCATCGAT
>JBGQCW010000395.1:0-2397 GCA_041495565.1 Candidatus Acidiferrum sp. | reverse complement strand
CCGGCATCATCATCGCGCCGTACGGCGGGCAGTTCCATTTGCAGCCGGAGAAAAAGGACCTGGCGACACCGGAATATCTCTTCGCGGACTCGCGCGACGAGATGCGCAAAGCCATCCGCCAGAACCTTCATTTCGGCGCGAAATTTATCAAGATTGTGGTCGACGATCAGCAATACATCTATTCCGCGGACGATATCCGCTTCATGATTGCGGAGGCTCACGCGGCGGGCGTCAAGCTTGCGGCGCACTGCTGGACGCACGCGGGCGCGCACAACGCCGCGGAGGCCGGCGTCGATTCCATCGAGCACGGCTTTCAGATGACCGACGAGGATTTGCAGCTTGCCAAGAAAAATAATGTGACCCTTGTGGGCACCGAATTCACGGAAAAGATGAGCAACGCCGAAGATCACAAGATTTGGGTGGACCGTCTGCGGCGCGCCTACAAGATCGGGACTAACATGGCGTTCGGCACGGATGTGGACATTGCGCTGCCGGGCGAAACCCGGGGAACGCTCGCCATCGATTATATTCAGAGCTGGGTCGATGCCGGCGTGCCCGCCGCGGATACGCTTCGAGCCATGACCGTGAATGCTGCCCGGCTGCTCGGCGTGGACAAGGAGCGCGGCTTCCTGAAGCCCGGAATGGCCGCGGACATCATCGCCACTCCGGAGAATCCCGCTGAAAACATCCAGACTTTGAAAAAGGTGTCCTTCGTCATGAAAGACGGCGCGATCATCAAGCAATAAGGGACCATTTCATAGACTGAGAGACTCGCAGCGAACGGTCCCTAGGCGGATCTACGCTTTGGAACTACTCCGCCTGGTGATGCGCCAAAGCAGAATGACACCTATGAGGATAGAAACCAGGCTCGCCGTCTGCGCGTTGGAGAAACTGAACCACGCATGCGAAGCCAACCTGCTATAGGTTTCATAATCAACCCAATGGAAATGTCTTTCCTCTAGTACGAGTCTCGGATTGACGCGGATAAATTCGATCAAGAACCGCGCGCCTCCCGTGAGAATAAGGTAGCCGCAAAAAACTTTCCCTTTGAGGCCTCCTCCGCTCAACGCCCTCTTCCCCAATCGCCAGAGGAATGCCGCAATCGCCAGCCAAATGAAGAACTCATAGAGTGGCGTAGGATGCACACGCTCCAGCGTGGGAACGACCCCATTGGGGAAACTCATGCCCCAGGGCAAAGTGGTTGGCACGCCATAGTCGCCGTCACCGGAGAGCAGGCAGCCAATGCGTCCGATGGCGTAACCCACTGCCGCCGCGGGCGAACACAGGTCCAGGAATTCGAGCAACGGAATGCGAAAGCGCCCCGCCAGAATCGCCAGGGCAACAAAACCACCAAGGAGGCCTCCAAACCATGCGAAACCGAATCGGCTAATCAACACGGATGGATCGGCAATCAACTCGCGCGGACTTTCCAGGACATGGTAGAGACGAGCACCCACCAAACCGGCCAAGCCGGCAATGCCGATGATGAGGAACCCTTCGTCTTTGGCCCCCTCGGCTCCCGCAATCTTGGTCGAATGGTATTTCTGTAGTTGCCCACGTCGGCGATTGAAATCCGCCTGCAAAACGTATGCCGCAACGAGCAGTCCGATTGCGACCATGAGGCCGAAGGTGGGAATGGTCAATGGTCCAAAATGCAAGAAGGGAATCATCGAGGAATGAAGGTCTGGCTCCCTCGTGAGTATACATGACGGCAGGGCGCTGCTTGCGGGGACAGCGATGGGAAAATAGAGGTGACGCTCAGCTCGGCGCTCCCCATCTTATTTCTGGGCAAGCAGAGCAGATGCTAATGCCTGATGGAGCCGGCAAACAGCCCGCCCAGAATATCCTGCATTGCATGAGCGATCATTCCGGGGCGAACGCTTCTGCGCCAGTGCGCGAGAGTCCCATACATCGCGCCCAACAAGCCGATCTGAATCGCCTTCGCGAAGCCCTGATAGGCATGAACCGTGCCGAACATCGCGGCAGAAAGAAGAATGCCAAGAGGGGCATTTTGAGTCAGGGCCATGAATTGCCGCTGCAAGTAGCCTCGAAAGAGCGTCTCCTCACAAATACCCGCCGTCACCGAGAGCGCCATCCACACTGCTATTTCCGAACCTCCATGCGGCAGCAGGAATTGCACGGCGGGATCGGGTCCGCCGCCGTGCAGATGCGAGCCCAGGAGCGATTCTAGAAATATCGAAACAAATAGGAACGCAATCGCAATCCCGCTATCGCGCAAGACTTGGCGGACCGAACTCCAGCGCTCTCCCAGAACGGCGAGGAGTGGTGTGCGATTGAGCTTCACGCCCAGGATCACAAAGCCGAGCATGAGCCATTCGAAGAGCATGGTGCGCCCGTACATGCTAATGCGGTTCGGATTCACCGCCGCGCGCATTT
>JBGQCW010000394.1:0-2401 GCA_041495565.1 Candidatus Acidiferrum sp. | reverse complement strand
GTCACCGGCAAGCCCATCGAACTGGGCGGGTCGCGCGGTCGGCGGGAAGCGACCGGTCGCGGCGTGATGATGTGCTGCGACAAAGCGCTGGCAAAATTGGGAATGAAAAAGGAAGGCTGCCGCGTGGTGGTTCAGGGCTTCGGCAACGTGGGCTCGCTGGCGGCGGAACTGATGCAAAAAGCCGGCTACAAGATTGTGGGCCTCGCGGACATTGGTGGCGGGCTTTACAACGAGAAGGGTTTCGACGTCCCGAAAATGATCGATTGGGTGTACGCGCAGAAGAAGCCGCTGCAGGATTTTCCGGGCGGCGGAACAAAGATGACCGCGCGTGATGTCTTGTTCCAGCCGTGCGAAGTGGCCATACCGGCGGCGATTGAAAATCAGATCACCCAGAAAAATGCGAATCAGGTGCAGGCCAGGATTCTCTGTGAGGGCGCCAACGGCCCCACGACGTGGCAGGCCGACGCGATCATCGACGCGAAGGGCATCTTCACGGTGCCGGACATTCTCTGCAACGCCGGCGGCGTGACGGTCAGCTACTTCGAATGGGTGCAGGACCGCCAGGGCTTTTTCTGGCGCGAGAGCGAAGTAAACGAACGTCTGCTCGATTACATGGAAAGCGCTTTCGATGAAGTCGTGCGATTCGCGGAAATGCACAAGGTGAATAACCGCATTGCCGCGTACATGCTGGCGATCGACCGGGTGGCCAAGGCGCTAAAGCTTCGCGGTATTTACGCCTAGTACCCCTCTAGCTGGCTTTAGCCACCTAGCCAGCGAAGAACTGTCAGTCGTTCGAATTGCACTAGCTTCCAGGGGCAAGTTGTATTAGTTTCTTTTCCACTCATGTCGCTCGCCTGGGGAGCGGGTGGCTTGAGTGATTCCGCAACTCCGCTGCGGAATGTGCCTGAATCAAAGCGAGCTTGACGGCCCGGAAAAACGTTCCGTGCCAGGAAGGAGTCCTCCCGTGACTCCCGAATCACTTTTGCCCGGCCACGCGAAGAGCGAGGAACAGCACCGCCGCGAGATTTGTATAGTGGGGCGCTGGATGTACGAACGCGGATACATCGTCGCCTGCGAAGGAAACCTCTCCGTGCGGCTCGAGGATGGCTCCATTCTCACGACTCCCACTTGCATGAATAAGGGCGCGCTTGCTCCGGAGGATCTCGTCATCACTGACCTGGACGGCCGGCAGCTCTCCGGCCATCGCAAGTTTTCCTCGGAAATCGCCATCCATCTCTTGTTCTATCGCATGCGGCCGGACGTGAACGCCATTTGCCATGCGCATCCCCCGACGGCCACCGGATTTGCGGTAGCAGGGCGCGCTCTGAACCAGGCGCTGCTTCCCGAAGTGATCGTGGGCCTCGGGCAGATTCCGCTCGTGCAGTATGCCACGCCCGGAACACCGGAATTGAGCGCGGCGATCGAACCGTTTGTGCCGCATTACGACGCGCTCCTCCTGGCCAACCACGGAGCCGTGACCTGCGGCCCGGATCTTCTCACCGCCTTCTTTCGAATGGAGACCATCGAGCACAGCGCGAAAATTACTCTCTCCGCGGAGCTGGCCGGCCAGCCCACGCTGCTTTCGAGCCGGGAAGTGGCGAAGCTCATGGCCGCGCGCGCCCGCTACTCCGTGGCGCCTCCACCGGGCGGCGGCGCCGAGTTGCCCATCACCCGCGATAGTGGAGAGACTGCCGGCGATCACGTGACGCTGACCAGGAGCGAATTGGATGCCCTGATTGATGAAGCGGTACGCAAGGACCGCAGCCGTCGCTAAGAATTCCGCTGCGTCTCACGCCACGCGCACAACTGGATTCGCTTGGGAAACGGCTGGTGGCCCGGGTGGGCCCCAGTGTCGGCGTGGAGTGTTGGCTGCTCAAGTTCGCGACTCCTTGCTTCGCGTTGACGGGCGAAGGAAAAGCGGCAATACTGGCGAGCGATGATTGGCCAGCTTCGCGGACGGCTCGCGGAAAAAAGACCGAATCAAGTGCTCGTGGACGTGGGCGGCGTGGGGTACCTTGTGCAGGTGCCGCTCTCGACGTACGCCGCGCTCGGCGAGCTGCACACCGAAGTGACCCTCCTGATTCATACGCATGTGCGGGAAGATGCGCTGGCGCTGTATGGATTTGTTTCCGCGCGCGAAAAACATTTTTTTGAAATGCTGCTTTCGGCGTCCGGCGTGGGGCCGACGCTGGCGCTGAAAATTTTGAGCGGGATGAGCGTGGAAGAATTAGTGCCGGCGATTCGCGGAAGCGATCTGGTTCGGCTGACAAGAATTCCCGGTGTTGGAAGAAAGACCGCGGAGCGCATGGTGGTGGAGTTGAAAGACAGATTGGAAGTTGTGGCCATGGAGGCGGAGAAGCCCGCGCCGTCTTCTCCTGCGGGCGTCGAGGCTGACGTGATT
>JBGQCW010000393.1:0-2408 GCA_041495565.1 Candidatus Acidiferrum sp. | reverse complement strand
GGTTCCCAGGGTTGCGCGGCGCGGTGAGTCATCCCCGTAAAGCCAAACTCCGCCGCCGCGTCAAAGCGTTCGCGGTAAAAACGGTAAAAGAGAGCAGCAGAAGCGGTGCCATCAAAGCAGCGATCGTGGAAGCAGAGCCGGACCTTGGTCATGGGTGAGCGCGTTCGCTCCTGCCCCTCCGCGATCTTCAGCGAAGGCGGGGACAAAGCCAATCAGGGTGTATGCGCGCGCCATGAATGTCAAGAAGAAACACCTTGCCCCTAGGACCGCTGTCCTGGCGAAGGATGACGGGAGAGTTGCGTCCCCTGCCATCACTCTTTGAAAAGAATCCTGGGGCGCTCGATTTACTCCGATCCCTCTTTGTGCTTTTCCGCCGCCGGTGCAATCGCCGGAATGTTGTTCTTCTGAATCAAGGCGTTTAGCGAAACAAGATCCTTAGCCTGGATCTCACGCCACGCTGTGAGCTGCGATTCGAGCCTTCCATTGAGCTCCTCGAAGACGGTGTAACAGGCCGCAGTGGGTGGCGCATCCGCGCTTTCCACCGTTCCTTGCAGCGCCATCAGTTGGTCGGCTACCTGAATCGGATAGTTCAGCGGATCTTCTCCGCTCTTCGACTTCGGCTGAATGATTTTTTCCTCAACGGCATCCATCTTCTTTTTCAGCGCGTCTGAGGCCTCCAGCACCGGCTTTGCGTTCGCGTCTCCACCGAGCCGCTTCTTCAAAGCCTCGAGTTCTCCGCGTACGCTTCGAATCTGGTTCACCGCTTCGTGCCCGGCATTGACGCGATCCCGGATGCGCATCGCGAACTCGTTCTGTTTTTCAAGTTCGGCCTGCGTCGCGGCCACGCGCGGATCTTTCTGGATCTCCGCGTGAGCCGCAAAGCTCTTCCCGCCGATTGTCAGTTTGATTTGATACGTTCCCGGCGCCACGAGCGGCCCATTCGGGCGCCCGCCCCAGCTCACCGCACCCGGCACGCGCGCCGGCGCTTCGCTGCGCATATCCCAGACAAAACGGTTAAGTCCCACCTCCGCAGGCAGGGCTTCCCCGGGCCGCGAGATTCCGAATTCTTCCTCGTCCGGCGAAGCACCCTCGCTGGGCTTCTTGCTCGAATATTTTCTGACCACCGTTCCCTTCGCGTCGAGAATTTCGAGCGTGACGCCATCCTTCGGCGCCGTCTTTAGAAAATAGTCAATGACCACTCCTGTCGGCGGATTGGCACCCACGGGAATGGTCGCAGGCAATTGAAAACCCGGGCCGCGATAACGGATTGCCGTAGACGGCTGGTAGAGATGCACCTCCTCGCTCGCCGTTGTTGCTTCCATCTGGCGCAGCGCCGAAATGCCATCCAGAATCCAAAACGAGCGCCCATGCGTCGCCACGATGAGATCATCGTTCTTCACGGCCAGGTCGTGAATCGGCGTCGTGGGCAGATTCAGCTTCAAGGACTGCCAGTGGCCTCCGTCATCAAAGGAAGCGAATACGCCACTCTCCGTGCCCGCGAAGAGCATGCCCTTGCGTTTGGGATCTTCCCGCACGGCGTGTACGTAGCTGTTGTCCGGCAACCCGGAAGTGATCTTCTTCCAGCTCTTGCCGAAATCGGTGGTCTTGAAAATATTAGGCCGGTAGTCATCCAACTTATGACGGTCGATTGCCACATACGCGGCGCCCCCCGCGTGGGGCGACGCTTCGATGATGCTCACGAGGCTCCACTCGCCGAATTCCTTCGGCGTGACGTTGGCCCAATGTTGCCCGCCGTCCCGCGTCACCTGCACCAAACCGTCGTCTGTGCCGGCCCAGATCACTCCCTTTTCGACCGGTGACTCCGCCAGCGCAAATACCGTGTCGTAATACTCGATGCTCGTATTGTCTTGTGTCAGCGGCCCGCCCGACGATTGTTGTTTGCTCTTGTCGTTGCGCGTCAGATCCCCGCTGATCGCCGTCCATGTCATTCCTCCGTCGGTGGTCTTGAACACCGCTTCCCCGCCGTGATACAGCACGTTTGGATCGTTCGGCGAAATCAGGATCGGCGCCGTCCACTGGAAGCGATGCTTCAATTCCGCCGCACCCGCTCCCATCGGATTCAGCGGCCAAGAGGTAATGTCCTGCACCTGCGCGCTTTTCTTGTCGAAGCGCGTGATGAGTCCGTCGTACGACCCGGCGTACACCACGTCCGAGTTCCGCGGATCGGGTACCACGTATCCCGCTTCGCCTCCGCCCACGTCGTACCAATCCGGCCGGTCGATCGCGAGATCGTCGCTGCGGCTCGCAATCGCCACTGTCGAATTGTCTTGTTGCGCGCCGTACACCCGGTATGGAACCGCGTTGTCAGCCGCCACGTGATAGAACTGCGCCGTCGGTTGGTTGTATTGCGTCGTCCAGCTCTTGCCAGTGTCGTGTGAAACGCTGGC
>JBGQCW010000392.1:0-2439 GCA_041495565.1 Candidatus Acidiferrum sp. | reverse complement strand
GTGAGGACGTTTTCTTTTTCATGTGCGGTCGCAAAGCGACCGACATCGAGGCAGTAATCATTGGCGGGAGAAGTGGCGTACCACTCCCTGCTCGATTCGATGGCATTTTGCGCGTATTGGTGGACGAACGCGCCCGGATTGGGCTCATCGGGAGAGCCGCCAATGTGCTCGAGGCCCCAGTGGAAGGGCTGGACGCGGCGATTGTCGTCGGTGGTCCAGCGGCGGTGCTCGTAGCGGCGGATTTTGCGTTCGAACCAGTTCATGAAAAACAGTGATTAGTTCCTAGTTGTCAGTACTTAGTACTGACAACTTCTCTTATTCGTGCCAATTCTCAGTTTAGCGTGAAGTGGGGTTGAAGAAGAAGGCGGACCGGCTACGAAAAGCGAGAGAGGGGATTTTAACGCAGAGGTCACAGAGGCCACAGAGACGAAAGCGTTAGGGATGAGGCACGAGGCCCGGCGGGGTTTGTTGAGGGAGTGGGGTGAGTGTGAGAAAGTCGAAACGTGGTCATCGTCTTCTTTTTTCTATTCGGCATCGTCATTGGAAGCTTCCTGAATGTCTGCATCACGCGGATTCCGGAGGAGATCTCCATTATTTCGCCGGGGTCGCGCTGCCCGCGATGCAAGACACCGATTCGACCGTACGACAATGTGCCGGTGTTTGCGTGGCTGTGGCTGCGCGGAAAGTGCCGGGAGTGCGGACAGCCCATCTCGGCGATGTACCCCTTGATTGAGCTGAGCACGGGGCTGCTTTTTGTGGCGGCTTTTCTGGAGTTCGGCATCACGCAGGCCACGGTAAAATGGATTTTTTTCACTTGCCTGTTGATTGTGCTGACGATCACGGACCTGCGCGTGCGGATGCTTCCGGATGTGATCAATTGGCCGGGTTTCGCGGCGGGGCTGCTGTTTTCGGCGTTTGTGCCGCCAAACGATGGTCTTGCGCGCTGGCTCGGGTACCAGTTGTTTCAGGCGCGGCTGCCGGGAGCTGCGGCGGGAATGCTGGATGGACTTTTTGGCGCAGCGTTTGGGAGCTTTCTGCTCTTGGGACTGGCGAAGGCGTACAAGGCCGCGCGCGGACGCGATGGCATGGGCATGGGCGACGTGAAAATGATGGCGATGGTGGGAGCGTTCCTCGGATTGCGAGGGACGTTTTTGACGCTCCTGGCGGGGAGTCTTTTTGGAAGCGTGATCGGGCTCAGCATCGTGGCGGCGCTGTACCTAGGAGGCTGGAAGAGCCGAGTGGCGAAACGCGCGAGCCAGCGCGGGCTGGGGACGGAACGCGGTCTGCGCTGGACTATCGCGAGCCAGTACCAGTTGCCGCTGGGCACGTTTTTGGGGATCGGGGCCCTGGTGATGGTCTATGCGACGCCGGTGGTCGCGGCGCGCTGGCCGGTTTTTCGATGGATTGCCGGATAGTCAGGGGAGTTCAAAGTTGAAAGTTGAAGGTTGAAAGTCGGGGAAAAAGAAAGAAAGAAAAGGAAAAAGATAACGCAGAGACGCTGAGAGACGCAGAGGTACGCAGAGAAAGAGAGACAAGAGTCGCAAGACGGAACTGATGCTGGCAGCAATCCAAAACGCAAATAATACGCAGCACCTGTGGACGCTGGCTGCAGAACTGGGGATCGCCTTCCTGGCGGTCACGGGGCTCGTCGTGCTTCTGATGCGGCGATTTTTTCAGAGAACTCGCGAGGCGCATAAAAAAGAATTCGCAACAAGCGCGCCGAGCACGGCGAATCCTTCGGCGTTTATGGCGGCATCGATGCAAGGCGTGATTCAGAAACTGCGCGAACAGGAGAAGGAGCTGGAACGGCTGCATAAGATTGAAAAGGAGCGCGCGGAGCAGACGGAACGCCTGAGCGAAGAGGTTACGAGGAACATGCCCGCAGGGCTGCTGGTGGTGAATGCGACGGGGATTATCTCGACGTCGAATCCGGCGGCGGAACAGGTTCTGGGAATTCGCGGGCTGGGATTCCGGCGGTACAGCGAAGCGCTGGGAACGTCTTCGGACTTGACGAAGCTGGTGGCGGAATGCCTCGCGACGGGGAAGATTTTCCGCCGTGAAGAGGTGGAGCATGTTCCACCGGCGGGAGATACGCGGCATCTGGGCGTGACGATTTCGCCAATCCGGCGCGGGACGGAGAATATCAGCGGGGCGATCTGTTTGCTGACGGATTTGACGGAGCTGGCGGCGCTGCAGCAACGGATGCGGCTCAAGGAGAACCTGGCGGCGCTGGGGGAATTGTCGGCAGGCATTGCGCATGAGTTTAAGAATGCGCTGGCGACGATTTCGGGCTACGCGCAGATGATCCGGTCGGAGGCGCCGGAGGGCGAGGCCAGCGACCATGCAAAACGCATTCTGGAGCAGACGCGGAACATCACGCATGTGGTAACAGAGTTTTTGAAGTATGCGCGGCCGCTGGAAATCCCGGAGGAGACGGTG
>JBGQCW010000391.1:0-2453 GCA_041495565.1 Candidatus Acidiferrum sp. | reverse complement strand
CGCGGCAAGGGCTATCGTCACGGCAAGTCCAGTGTCCACCGTACCTGTTCCCACAGTCTTCGCAACCTCTGCGTGTTTCTCCCCTCTGAACGACGCAAGAATCAGCCCCAGCACCATCAAGCCGCCGCAGATCGCCAGGCCGGCGAGCAGCACAGGCAATCGCCTATGTTTCAACGCCAGTAGAATAAGTGGAGAGCAGACAACCGCTCCCGTACCCCACGCGAAATTCAACAAGTTCAGCAAAGAAGCACTACGCTTCCCCCCTGCTTCTGCCACCAACAGATTGGTTCCCGGAATCACTAGGCCATAGCCGCAGCCAAAAGACGCGGTGGCCGCCAGCGTAATCGCATGACTACTGGCACTTAAAGCCGCGAGCCCCGCTCCCATTAGCGCATATCCCAGTATCAGCGGCGGCCGGTATCCGTGCCACGCCGACATCGCGCTCGACAGGCCTACTCCTGCCATCGCCGACGTGAACTGCACGGTGAAGAAAAAGCCCGCCTGCTTGTCATCCAGCGACCATTTCTGAATGAACACAGGCAACATCGGTCCGACGATGACCGTCGCAATTCCAGTGAGTACGAAGCCGGCGAAAAGCAGGATAAGCAGATTGCGATGTCCCTTAGCTCTAGCTGCGACTGAGGTTTGCTCGTTCATGAGTGATGCGTCATTCTGAAGGACGCCGCCCTTTCAGGCAACGTTCCATTTCCGAAAATTTCTTCCATCTGAAATTCGAAAATTGGATACTCTTTACCATCCGCTCTTAGAGAATGATGCCTGCCCATGATTGAAGTCGGCCTCATCGGATTTGGACTCGCTGGCCGCGCCTTTCACGCTCCCGTGATTCGCGCCGTGCCGGGCCTGCATCTCGCCGCCATCCTGCAACGATCTGGCGCCGAAGCCGCCGAGAAATATCCTGACGTTCGGATCGTGCGAAGCTTAGACGAATTGCTGGCGATCGAGGAAATCCGTCTCCTCGTCATCGCCACTCCCAACGACACGCATTATCCGCTTGCACGCCAATGCCTTGAGGCAGGCCGCGACGTAGTTGTCGATAAGCCCTTCGCAACAACGTTCGAGGAGGCCAGCTCGCTGGTGCAATTTGCAAGAACTGCCGGCCGCTTGCTCACTGTGTATCAGAACCGCCGCTACGATGGCGATTTTCAGGCGATCCGGCAGCTTGTGGCCGCAGGCTCGCTGGGACGTATCGTCCGCTTCGAAACGAGTTACGACCGCTATCGCCCGCAGCTCAAACCGGGCGCCTGGCGCGAAACGCAACGGCCCGGCAGCGGCATCTTGTTCGATATTGCACCGCACCTCATCGATCATGCGCTGGTTCTATTTGGATTGCCGGAAGCTGTGACTGCCGACGTGCGAATCGAGCGTGAAAACGCCGTTGCTGACGATGCCTTCGATATCACTTTCCACTATCCGGGCAGCATGCGCGCGGTTCTTCGATCCAGCATTCTCGCTGCCGCGCCTCGTCCACGCTTCGTCGTGTTCGGCACGCAAGGCAGCTTCGTCAAGCAATCCTTCGATCCACAAGAAACAAATCTGCGGAGCGGCCATATTCCGGCGGATACGGCATGGGGCGCCGAGCCGGGAGAGAATTGGGGCGTCTTGACGCTTCCCGCGGGAGACACGTTTACGCAGCGGCGCATTCCTTCCGCTTCCTGCGATTACCGCGACTACTATGTCAACGTTCGCGATGCCATCCTGGGGCGAGCTCCGTTGGCCGTTACTCCCGAATGGTCGCTGAATGTTATGCGCCTGCTCGAGCTTGCGCGCGAAAGCAGTCTGAAGCGCCGTACGATTCCTTGGTGATCCGCGGATTCTTGTTTGAACAACACTTTTCAGCAAGCATCGAAGGAGTTCCGCGTATAATCTCTTTTCTCAAGGCCGGGAGGGAGCGGCCGGCTGCCTATGGCAATTGAACTGGCACCTTCGATTTTGTCCGCGAACTTTGCGCGGCTTGGCGACGACGCCAAAGCCGCGCTGGACGGCGGCGGCACCGTGCTTCACGTGGATGTGATGGACGGCCATTTTGTGCCGAACATCACCATCGGGCCGCTCGTCGTGGCATCGCTCCGGAAAGCGCTTCCCAATGCTGTTCTCGACTGCCACCTGATGATTGAAAATCCGGATGACTACATCCCCGCGTTCGCGCAGGCGGGCGCAAGCTGGATTTCCGTGCATCAGGAAGCTTGCGTACATCTTCATCGCACGCTGCAGCTGATTGAATCTCATGGATGCAAGCCAGGTGTGGTGCTGAATCCCGCCACGCCCGTTCATACGCTGGATGAAGTGCTGGACATGGTCCATCACGTTTTGGTGATGTCCGTGAATCCGGGATTCGGCGCGCAGAAATTCATGCCTGGCGCGCTGCAAAAAATCAGAACGCTCGTCGAAGTCCGCGAAGCACTCGGGCTATCGTTCCGAATTGAAATCGACGG
>JBGQCW010000390.1:0-2455 GCA_041495565.1 Candidatus Acidiferrum sp. | reverse complement strand
TGGCTGCGCCGGCCAGCGTTGCCTCGCGGTTTCCGTCGCCGTCACGATTGGCGATGCGCAAGAAACTTTCCGCGACTCCATCGCGCACGCCGCTTCCTCGATTCGTGTCGGCAATGGCTTGGACGCCGGCATCCAAATGGGTCCGGTCATCAGCAAGCAGAGCAAGCAGCGCGTTGAGTCGCTCATTTCCGCGGGCGTCGGCGAAGGTGCAAAGGCCATTCTCGACGGCCGCAACGCGAAAATTCCCGGCTGCGAGTCCGGCAATTTCCTGACGCCGACGATCCTTGACGGCTTGCCTTCCTCCAGCCAGCTTGCCAACACGGAAATCTTCGGCCCCGTGCTCAGTTTGGTTCATGCCAATTCGATTGACGAAGCTATGGAATTCCTGAGCCGCAGCCCGTACGGCAATCAGGCGTCGCTTTTCACCACCAGCGGTTCCGCGGCTCGCAAATTCCGCTACGAAGCGCCTGCCGGGAATATCGGCATCAATATCGGCGTCGCCGCGCCAATGGCCTATTTCCCCTTCAGCGGATGGAAAGAAAGCTTCTTCGGAATCCTTCATGGCCAGGGGCGCGACGCCGTCGAGTTTTTTACCGAGTCAAAGATCGTAATCGAACGTTGGTCGCGCCAGGAAACGCGAAAATTCTGACGTTAACGCGACATTATTTTCGTTCACGAGGATTGTTTCTTGATGCAACGCGGCGTTACGGTTTCGCCGGGGCCGGGCTTGGTGCCGGAGCCGGCGTCGCCGGTTTGTTGCCGTAGTCGAACTTCACTTTGGGAGCCTGCCGTGCTCCCTCGTCCGTTTTGAAGTACGCATCGTTGCGCGGGAAGCCGCCTAAGCGGGCCACGAGGCTGTTCGGAAATAGCGAGATAAAGGTGTTGTAGTCCTGCACGGTCTCGTTGTAACGGCGGCGTTCCACGGCGATGCGGTTTTCCGTGCCTGCCAGCTCATCCTGCAAGCGCAGGAAGTTCTCGTTGGACCTCAACTGAGGATAGTTTTCGACGACCACCAGCAGGCGTCCCAACGCAGAATCCAACTGTCCGTTCGCGGCGATTTTCTCCGCCGGAGAATGCGCGCCCAGCAAGGCGGAACGCGCCTTCGCGATATCACCGAAAACAATCTGTTCCTGCACGGCAAATCCTTTCACCGTCTCCACCAAGTTCGGAATCAAATCCGCGCGGCGCTGCAGGACCACATCCACTTGCGCCCATGCGGCATTTACGGCTTCCCGTTTTATGGCCATCTGATTTCTGCGGCTGATAAACGAGCTTCCGAGCATCAGCGCGATCAAGACTAGAACGATCAAGATTACTAGACCTTTTTTCATAACCACCTCGACTCCGTCAGATTCACGAATGGGTATTCTTGACGCGCCGCCATTCCCGTTTGGGCAGGTGCTTGTCCAGCGCGCTGGAAATCTTTTCCAATGCTTTCAAATACGCACCATACACCGGAATGATTTCGCCGTGAAATTCTCCGGTTTCGCGAAGTTTCAACAGGGCGTCGAATGCCGATGCATTCGATCCTGTGAGGGCCGCCGCACGCGCAATGATATCGTGCCCTGCCGCCGGGGGCTCTTCTCCAAATGCAATCACCGTATGGCGCAGAAGCGTCAGCACTCCCGAGAAGGACTTCCTCAGGACTGGGGCGAGCTCTTTCGCATCCCCCGGCGCGCGCAGATAGTGCTGGCGAAGTTTCAACACCATCGTCCGCAGGTCGTGTTCGATCTGCACGCGATGAAGATTCATGGGGACTTCAATCTCCGCGACGACGTCTTTTCCATAGAGCACTCGCCGCCCGTGCTTCATGTCGAGGATCTCGATAGCAAAAACATCGGCGGCCTCGCGTAACTCATCCCGGGTGAAGAAAAGAGGCGCGGGTTCTTTTTGCTCGACGCACCACCACTTCACCACGTCCGCAATACGCCCCAATTCCTCAACGGCCAGGGAGTGAAGGATGCAAGCTACATTGAGATCGGAGAGACCCGGGCGGAAGTCTCCGCGCGCGGCGGAGCCAAACAAGATGACGCACTCGAGGTTCGTCGCCGCGAATTCTTTCAGCCTGTTCACTAGTTCCGTCAGTTTTGCATCCGTGGAGAGCATTTCTCTTTCGTTCCTTTCATCCCGCGCTACCAGCTTCCCGAGGCGCCTCCGCCTCCGCTACTCCCGCCGCCAAATCCTCCGAATCCGCCACCGCTACCGCCGAAGCCCCCGCCACTCCAGCCCCCGCCTCCCCAGCCACTTCCCGACCGCCCTCCGGAACTGCTCGACAGCATGCCCAGGAGAAACCAGAGCCAGCCGCTGCCGCCGAATCCGCCTCCGCGCCCGCCATGACCCGTGGAGAGGCTGCCAATTACGCGAAACAAAACAATCAGACCCAGAATGACCCAGAATACCGGAAATCCGCTGCTCTCCCCCTCGTCCCGAGTTCGCGCTGCGGGCGGCTGACCGC
>JBGQCW010000389.1:0-2459 GCA_041495565.1 Candidatus Acidiferrum sp. | reverse complement strand
TTTTCTCAGGAGTGCTATTTCTGATGTCTTCGTCGGCGAAGCAGTTTCTGCCGTTCGTGCGGGAGAAGTTTCCGCGGCTGTCGAAGCAATATGAACAGTGGTATGCGAAAAATGGCTACGCTCCGGAAGAGTACCGGCGCAAGGCTTCGGAACGCGTGGCGCGGTTGCGGAAGAAGTATGGTTTTGCGTCGCGACCGTGGGTTCCCATGGACCCAAAATTCGCGTGTTCACAGATGTCGTTGTCCTGGAATACCGTAATGGGCGCTCCCTCCGGTGCTGCAATGGAGGGCTTGCAATCGTGCACGGTGGGATAGATCGCGGAGAGACGCACAGCCAAGATTGGCTGCGCCACCAAAAACTTACTAAGGGACGATGATGCGGGATTCTTCGCGCTTGAGCTCGGGGGCTGCGGGGAATTGTGCGCGAAGAAACTCGATGAAGCGGCGCGAGCGCGGGCGGCCGTTGGTGCGTAACAATCCCATTCGGTAGAGAAAAACCAGCAGATAGAAAACCTCAGAATCTTTCCAGTTCGCGGAATTGGCGCGTTCGGCTTGCTGTCTTTTGACTTCGGTGAGGAGGGCGATCAAGGCGGCGTACAGTTCGCGCGGAAGAGGTGCGTCCGGCGGTTTCTCGTAGAGGATGCCGGAGCTTAGCGTTTTGTAGGTTTGGGCGAGAGCCTGGAGGGCGGCGAGGACATCGATATCGGTGGCCGCCGGTTGGACCGCGCAGAATTTGGCGATGGAAAAGGCGAGCGCGGACATGAGCTGCTGGTGGGTGTAGACGGTGTCCTGCGGAATCTTTTCATCGAGCAAGGGAGTATCCGCCGGCAGCGAGCGCTGGTGCTCGTTTTCGTAGCGGTGAGCGGCGACGAGATACGAGCAGTCCGCCGGACAATCGATGGTGACCTCGCGCTCGGTGCCGCAGCAGACGGCGCAGATTTTCTCGCCCTTGGCCGGGCAAAAACGCGCGGCTTTGCGCTTCTCACAGATCGGACAGGACACGGAATCTCCTCTAGGTGTCTGAACAGTCCAGCAGAATACGCTGTGCGGCGACAAAAGACAAAAAGCGGCAGGCGAAGGCTCAGGCCATGATGATTTTTTTCTGGAAGCGGCGAGCGGCGAGGATGAGGAGCACGGTGCCCATGGCAAAAAGGGCAAGGCCATCGGTCCAAAGATGCGCAAGCCCGGCCCCACGGAGAATGATACCGCGCGTAATGTTGATGAAATAGGCGGCGGGAACAAAATAGCTGAGGACATAGAAGAAGGCAGGCATGGTTTCGCGCGGGAAGATGTAGCCGGAAAAGAAAACGCTGGGGAGGATGGTGAGAAAGGCGAGCTGCATGGCTTCGGCCTGCGAATTGGCCTTGCTGGAGATCAGGATGCCCAGGGAGAGCGAGACGAAAAGATAAGGCAGCGAAAGAGCGGCGAGAAGGATGACGCTGCCATGGATGGGCACGAGAAAGACGAAGCGCATAAAGGACAAGATGAGCGTGAGTTCAAAAAATCCGATGGCGAGGTAGGGAAGAAGTTTTCCGAGAAGCAGACCCATGGGCCGGACGGGAGTCACGAAAAGCTGTTCCAGCGTGCCGCGTTCTTTTTCCCGGACGATGGAGAAAGCGGTCAGGAAGGTGGTGACGTTGAGGAGGAGGATGGCGGTGAGGCCGGGGAGAAAGAAATTGGGTGAGCGCGAATCGGGATTGAAGAGCAGCTTGGGGCGCATCTCGACGGCAAAGTTGGAGCGATTCTGAAGAACGCGGTGCAAAGATTCATCCAGACCAATGGCGGCCGAGACGTTTATGGCCTGCCCGGCGACAGAAGCGTCCGAGCCGTCGATGAGGACGAGGACTTGCGCGCCCATCTGGTGGAGAAGGCGGTCGGAATAATCGACGGGGATTTTGATGCCGACGCGGGCGCGGCCGGAGATGATGGCGTCATTGAGGGCGCTGTCGCTTTCGACGTAGCGGATGACGTGAAACATATCGGAATTTTTCAGCCGGTCAAGCAACTCGCGGCTTTCGCGGCGGCCATCGGCGTTGAAGACCACGGTATTGATCTGGCGGATGTTGGTGTCAATCGCAAAGCCCAGGAGAAACATTTGCAGAAGCGGGATGATCAGGGAAAAGAAGAGCGTGGAGAAGTCGCGCCGGACGTGAAGGACCTCTTTGTAAAAGATGGCGCCAAAGCCGCGGAAGACGTTAGGCACGAGCGGCCTCCAGCAAAGCTTGATGCTTGTAGGTAAGCTCGACAAAGACATCTTCGAGGCTGGGAGCGAGGGGGCGAATTTCGGCAACGGCGATGCCGTTGTTTAGCAGCTGCTCGCGCAGATCGTCGAGGTTGAAGCGGTCGTCGATGAGCGCATGGATGGATTGTCCGAAAATAGTGGCGTTGCGGATGCCGGGGATTTGGCGGGCAAAACGGAGAGCGCGGGTGACTTCGGGCGTGGTGATTTCCACGCGCAAC
>JBGQCW010000388.1:0-2461 GCA_041495565.1 Candidatus Acidiferrum sp. | reverse complement strand
GCGGTGAAAGATGTCGGGCGCGCCATGGACATTCCTTACGGGGAAGTGGACCGGCTGGCAAAACTCATTCCCACGACGCTGGGAATTGAGTTGAAAGATGCGCTGGAAGAAGCGCCGCAGCTCAAGTCGGCGATCAATAGCGATGAGCGGCTGAAGGATTTGATGGCCGTGGCCCTGCGGCTGGAGGGATTGTCGCGCCACGCCTCGACGCACGCGGCGGGCGTGGTAATCTCGTCGAGGCCGCTCACCGACATCGTTCCTGTTTACAAAACGAACCGCGACGAAATCACCACGCAGTACGACATGAATGCGCTGGAGCGCATCGGCCTGTTGAAGATGGATTTTCTGGGCCTGACGACGCTGACGGTGCTGCACGATGCCGTTCGAATGGTCGAACAAAACCGCGGCATCACAATTGACATCGACAATCTCGCGCTGGATGACGCCGAAGCGTACAAACTTTTCGCGCGCGGCGAAACCACCGCCATCTTCCAGTTCGAATCGCACGGCATGCGCGACATTCTTCGCCGCTACCAGCCCACCCGCATCGAAGATCTCACCGCTCTCAACGCTCTCTATCGTCCCGGCCCGATCCAGGGCGGCATGATCGATGACTTTATCAACCGCAAGCAGGGAAAAACAAAAGTCAGCTACGAACTCCCCCAGCTCAAAGATATTTTGGAAGAAACATTCGGCGTCATCCTCTATCAAGAACAGGTGATGCAGATTGCCAATCGCCTGGCGAGTTTTTCTCTCGGCGAAGCCGACATTCTCCGCCGGGCCATGGGCAAGAAAAAGAAAGAAGAAATGGCGGCGCAGCGCGCGAAGTTCATGACCGGCAGCGCGGCCAACAAGATTCCGGAGAAAAAAGCCGAGCGCATCTTCAACCTGATGGAAGAATTCGCGGGATACGGTTTCAACAAATCGCACTCGTGCGCGTACGCGCTGCTGGCTTATCAAACGGCATTTCTCAAGACGCATTATCCCGTCGAATTCATGGCCGCGCTGCTGACTTCGGACGCCGGAAACACGGAAAAGGTCGTGAAGTACATCAACGAAGCGCGCGGCATGAGCATTTCGATTTTGCCGCCGGACGTAAATGAGAGTGACCTGTACTTCACTCCCGTCGGAGAATGCATCCGGTTCGGCCTCGCGGCGATCAAGAATGTCGGCGAGAACACCGCCAAGGCGATTCGCGAATCGCGGCTGAGCCAGGGCGAATTCAAGTCGCTTTATGATTTCTGCGAGCGCATCGAGTCGCGCTTTTTGAACAAGCGTGTTTTCGAGAGCCTCATCAAATCCGGGGCGGTGGATTCGCTCGGGCCGCGCGAGTCGATGCTGGCGTCGGTGGATGATGCCGTCGCCGCGCTGCAACGCGCGTCGCGAACACGCGAATCTGGGCAGCACGGTTTGTTTGGAACGGCGGCGGCGCCTGCACTATCGCCTTTCGAGTTGCGCGAAGCCGCTCCCTGGAGCGAAGAAGAACGGCTCGCCAGCGAATACGCCATGCTGGGTTTTTACGTATCCGGACACCCCCTCGCGAAGTATGCTTCGCGGCTGCAGGAGTTGAAGACCGTTTCGCTCGATCTGGTGGAAGAGCAGCGAAACGGAAAAGAAATCACGGTGGCGTCACTGATTGTCGGAACGCGGCCGATGCGCTCGAAGAAGGGCGCGCGCTGGGCCATCTTCACGATCCAGGATATGACCGGCGTGCAAGAACTGCTGGCATTTCCGGAAAGTTTTGCCCGTCTGGAACAAGTTCTAAAGCCGGGCAATCCGCTTCTTTTGAAAGTTCGCGTGCAGGTAGAGGAAGCGGGGACGCGGCTTTCGCTGCAGGAAGCCAGGCGGCTGGACGAACTTCCGATGAGCGCGGAGCCGAATGAATTTCGCGTGCGGCTCGAGATGCGGATGGTGGGTGAAGAGACTCTCGATCGATTGGAAAAACTGTTTGCGGGATCGCCTGGGCCGTGCCAAGTGGTGTTCGAGTTGTGCTCGGCGGATGGTTCCGTGGCGGTACTGCAGGCGCAGCAACGCGTCAAGGTGACGTCCGAATTGGCGGAAGCGGTGCGGAAAATCTGCGGCGATCGCGCCGCTGCGGCGGTGGCGGAATGAGCGCGAAGGACAGACACAAACCGGGGGCGCCGCCCACGGACCGCCAAAAGGAGATCGAACGCTTGGAGAAGGACGTGGAAGAGTTGCGGCACCTGGCCGGCGACGAAGATGCCGACGCGGAGCTGGAACGCGTTCGCCAGGAGGTGGTTGAGCTGCGGCGTGAATTTTACACGCATCTGGGGCCGTGGCAGCGCGCGCAGATTGCGCGCCATCAACAGCGTCCCCACACGCTGGATTTTGTGGGGCTGCTTTTTACGGATTTTATCGAACTGCACGGCGACCGCGGCTACGCCGACGACAAAGCGATTGTCACCGGCCTCGGAAAGTTTCACGGGCGTCCGGTGGCGAT
>JBGQCW010000387.1:0-2486 GCA_041495565.1 Candidatus Acidiferrum sp. | reverse complement strand
CTTGGCACGGCCCAGGCGATCCCGCAAACAGTTTTTCCAATCGATCGAGAGTCTCTTCACTCACCGTCCGCATGTCGAGCCGCACGCGAAATTCATTCGGCTCCGCGCTCATCGGAAGTTCGTCCAGCCGCCTGGCTTCCTGCAGAGAAAGTCGCGTCCCCGCTTCCTCCACCTGCACGCGAACTTTCAAGAGAAGCGGATTGCCCGGTTTCAGTACTTGCTCGAGCCGGGCAAAACTTTCCGGAAACGCCAGCAGTTCTTGCACGCCGGTCATATCCTGGATGGTAAAAATGGCCCAGCGCGCGCCCTTCTTCGACCGCATCGGCCGCGTCCCGACGATCAGGGACGCCACCGTAATTTCTTTTCCGTTCCGCTGCTCTTCCACCAGATCGAGCGAAACGGTTTTCAACTCCTGCAGCCGCGAAGCATACTTCGCAAGGGGGTGTCCGGAAACGTAAAAACCGAGCATGGCGTATTCGCTGGCGAGCCGTTCTTCTTCGCTCCAGGGAGCGGCTTCGCGCAACTCGAAGGGCGACGGAGCAGGAGCCGCCGCCGTTCCAAACAAGCCGTGCTGCCCCGATTCGCGAGTTCGCGACGCCCGCTGCAGCGCTGCGACGGCATCATCCACGGATGCCAGCATCGATTCGCGCGGCCCGAGGGAATCCACCGCGCCGGACTTGATGAGGCTTTCGAAAACGCGTTTGTTCAGGAAGCGCGATTCGATGCGCTCGCAAAAATCGTAGAGCGACTTGAACTCGCCCTGGCTCAGCCGTGATTCACGAATCGCCTTGGCAGTGTTCTCACCGACATTCTTGATCGCCGCAAGGCCGAAGCGTATCGATTCGCCGACGGGAGTGAAATACAGATCGCTCTCATTTACGTCCGGCGGCAGAATCGAAATGCTCATGCCGCGCGCTTCGTTGATGTACTTCACGACTTTTTCCGTGTTTCCGGCGTCCGAAGTCAGCAGCGCGGCCATGAATTCGACGGGATAATGCGTCTTCAGAAATGCCGTTTGATAAGCCAGCAGCGCGTACGCGCACGAGTGCGATTTGTTGAAACCGTATCCCGCGAATTCTTCCATCAGATTGAAGATGCGCTCGGCTTTTTTCTCCGGAATCTTGTTGGCCGCGCAACCGCTCATGAACTTCGCGCGCTGCGCCGCCATCTCCTCTTTCTTTTTCTTGCCCATGGCGCGGCGGAGAATGTCGGCTTCGCCGAGAGAAAAATTCGCCAGGCGATTGGCAATCTGCATCACCTGTTCTTGGTAGAGGATGACGCCGAATGTTTCTTCCAAAATATCTTTGAGTTGGGGGAGTTCGTAGGTGACTTTTGTTTTTCCTTGCTTGCGGTTGATAAAATCATCGATCATGCCGCCCTGGATCGGGCCGGGACGGTACAGCGCGTTGAGCGCGGTGAGATCTTCGATGCGCGCAGGTTGGTAGCGGCGAAGAATATCTCGCATGCCATGCGATTCGAATTGGAAGATGGCGGTGGTTTCGCCGCGCGCGAAAAGTTTGTATGCTTCGGCGTCATCCAGGGCGAGATTGTCGATGTCAATTTTGACGCCGCGGTTTTGTTCGACCATGCGAACGGCATCGTGCAGTACCGTCAGCGTCGTCAGGCCAAGAAAATCCATCTTCAGCAGGCCGATGCGCTCCAGCGCATTCATGTCGTACTGCGTGGTGATTTCGTCGCGGTTCGTCTTGTAAACAGGAACGATGTCGGTGAGCGGCCTCGACGAGATCACCACGCCCGCCGCGTGCGTCGAGGCGTGGCGCGACAACCCTTCCAGCCGCAGGGCCACGGCCATCAAATCCTTCAGCCGCTCATCGCTATTGATCGCCGACTTGAGCTGCGGCGCTTCTTCCAGCGCATTTTTCAACTCAATTCCCAGCGTCGTGGGAATGAGTTTTGCCAGCCGGTCCACTTCCCCGTAAGGAATGTCCATGGCGCGCCCGACATCTTTCACCGCCGCCTTCGCCGCCATGGTCCCAAACGTAATGATTTGCGCGACATTTTCGCGCCCATATTTTTGCGTGACGTATTCGATTACTTCGCCGCGGCGCCGCATGCAGAAATCGATATCGATATCGGGCATCGAGACGCGCTCGGGATTCAGGAAGCGTTCGAACAGCAGGTTGTACTGCAACGGATCGACATCGGTTATTCGAAGCGCGTAGCTGACGAGGCTGCCCGCGGCCGAGCCGCGACCGGGGCCGACGGGAACGTTTTGCGCGCGCGCGTAGTGAATGAAGTCCCACACGATCAAGAAGTAGCCTTCATAGCGCATTTTCTTGATCATTTCGATTTCAAAGGAGAGCCGCCGTTCGTATTCGGAAAGCGGATTCGCCAGCAGTCCTTGCTTGGCAAGCCGCTCGAGATGCGGCCCACGAGTGGCGAAACCTTCGCGAGCGACCTTTTCAAAATAACTTGCCGAAGTATGCCCCTCGGGAACTCTGAATTCCGGAAAAGGATTCGGAATG
>JBGQCW010000386.1:0-2488 GCA_041495565.1 Candidatus Acidiferrum sp. | reverse complement strand
CGGGAACTGCTGGGCGAAGGTGCATCCCATTTCACGGTACAATTGGAAGTGCGGCCGTAAGACGGCCGACTGAGCTATGGCTATACGACTGATTGCGCTGGATATCGACGGCACCCTGTTGGACAGCCGCTGGCAGTTGCCAGAAGCTAACCGGGCGGCGATCGCAGAAGCATCGCGCCGGGGCATTGAGGTGGCGCTGGTGACCGGGCGGCGGTACGACTTCGCCATGCCGGTGGCGCACAAGCTGGATTCCCCGCTGACGATGATCGTAAACAACGGCGCGCTGATCCGCTCGAAGGAGGGCCGGACGCATCTGCGGCATCTTCTGCCGCGAAGTACTTCGGAGCGCGTACTGCAACTTACCAGGCCCTGGCGGGATGGCGCCGCGGTGGTTTTCGACCGGCCGCGCGAAAACCAGGTGATGCTGGAAGTGTTGGACCCGGACGATTCCCTGCGCTACGGCTACTATGCGCGAAATAGAGAGTTCATCGGGCTGGCGAATCCACTGGAAACCTGCCTGACGGAAGATCCCATCCAGGTGATGCTCTCCGGAAAAGTCGAACCCATGCGGGAGGTCGAGACAGCTCTGCGCGGCGCTTCCTTCGTGGAGGAATTCACGCTGGCGGTGACGTCTTACGCGAGCAAAGACTTCGCGATGATCGACGTGATCCATCCCACCTGCTCGAAAGGATCGGCGCTCGCGGAATGGGCAGCGCTGCGCGGGTTTGCACGCGAAGAAATCATGGCCATCGGCGACAATCACAATGATTTGGAGATGCTTTCGTTCGCGGGCATCCCCGTGGTGATGGGAAACAGCGTGCCGGAATTGAAGACCTTCGGCTGGCATGAAACCGGCACGAACGATCAGGGCGGCGTGGCCGCGGCTATCGAGTACTTTGCTTTGCGGGAGGCTGCGTCTTGCGCTTGAAGCAACTCACACTGTTGCTTCCGCTTGCTCTGTTCGCTGCGCCTGCTCTGCGAGCAGAATATGTTGTGCTGCGCAGCGGCCAGCGCCTGACGGTGACGGGCTACCAGCTCACAGGAAACAAATACCGTTTGCAGATGGCTGGAGGCTTGGTAGAAATCGCCGCGGAAGAAGTGGTGGCCATCGAGCCGGAGGAAGTCTTTACGCCCGTGCCCGCGAAACCCATCGTAAGACCTCCCTATCGTGAGCTGGTTGAAGGTGCCGCCGCGCGCTACAACGTGGATGCGGATTTGATTGCGAGCGTTATCGCCGTGGAGTCCAACTTTGATCCGAAGGCGGCGTCCCGCAAGAACGCGAGAGGGTTGATGCAGCTTTTGCCGGAAACGGCGGAACGCTTTGGCGTGCACAACATTTATGATCCGCAAGAGAATATCGAAGCAGGTACGCGGTACCTCCGTGAGCTGCTGCAGAAGTACAACAACGATCTGGTGCTCGCGCTGGCTGCTTACAACGCGGGACCCGAGCGAGTCCAGCAATACGGCCGCGTGCCGCCTTTTGCCGAAACCATTTCGTATGTGCGCCGGGTGAGACGCGGCTACGAGAAGAGCAAGGCGAGCACGGTCAAGAAGAAAGACACACAATCTGGAGCAATGGCTGCTTCTTCCCTGCCTCGACCGGTTCAAGCCCAATAAGAATTACTGCTGCGGCGGATTTTGTGGCGGCTGCTGAGGATTCTGCGGCGGATTGTTTGGATTCTGCCCAGGCGGCTGCTGGCCAAAGGGAGTTTGCACGGGGTTTTGGCCCAGCCCCGTCCCCGTCTGCATTCCTGGCTGTCCGACACCCATATTATCTTTCGATGGATCCCAGATAAATTCAAAGAGACGATAGTTCTTGGCTTTTTCGTAGACGATGATGGAACGCTTGTTGACTTTGCTTCCAACTCCGATGATGTTGCCTCCGATGATCGTCGTAGTATCTGAACTAGAACCCTGCTGAGGATTTGATCCCGCGTCCCCTTGGTCGGCGCTCACGGGAGTTCCAGTCGTCCCCGGGGAATTCGTGCCGGTTGGGCTTCCTCCCGGCTGATTTCCCGTTTGGCCTGGCTGGCCGTTCATGCCAGGCTGCGGCGGCGCTCCTGTTCCCCCTGTGGGATTCGCGGGAGCCCCTGGAACAGTGGATTGAGGAAGCTGCAAATTCTGCGGAGGTTTCAGGCTTCCGATGAGCTGGCCGGCAGCACCGACGTAGATGAATCTCCACGTCCCGTCTTCCTGGTTCATGGGATCTTTGTAGGCCTGGCGCATGAAGCGGAGCGAACCAACCTTCGGTTTGGTGAGGTCGTCCAGAGAAGTCGGAAAGCGGCCCATCTTGCGGTAGTAGAGCTTCACGCCGCGGGCGTACTGTTTCCCGCGCCAAATCATCTCTTTTTCTTTTTCGCGCTTGCCTTCCGTCAGGATGTTCGGTGCGATCGCTATGGCGGAAATGAGCAAAAGGGTGACGAGGAAGACGACCATCAGCAAGGCATATCCGCGCTCGATGCGGTTTGGTACGGTTCGTGGGCGCCTG
>JBGQCW010000385.1:0-2489 GCA_041495565.1 Candidatus Acidiferrum sp. | reverse complement strand
GCACTGCAACTTTGCCGAGCTTCTTGGAAAGCTGCATACAGGTGGCGATGACTTCCTTGGAAGTAGCCTTGCCGCGGACGACCTCGAGGAGACGCATGACGTTGGCGGGGCTAAAGAAATGCGTGCCGATGACGAATTCGGAGCGAGCCGTGCTCGAAGCGATCTCGTCAATGCTTAACGTGGAAGTATTGCTGGCCAGAATGGCGCCGGGTCTACAAACACGATCCAGTTCCCTGAAAATTTCCTTCTTGAGCGCCATCCCTTCGAAGACCGCTTCGATCACCAAGTCCACGCTTGAAAATCCATCAAAACTGAGCGCCGGCTGAATTCGCTTCAAACACTGATCCACGAATTGCTGCGTGAATCGGCCGCGCTTCACCGAACTTGCGTAGTTCTTTTGTATTGTTGCGATCCCGCGGTCAAGAGCCACTTGATCGGCCTCCTTGAGCAGGACGGGAATGCCGGCGTTGGCGAGGACCATGGCGATGCCGCCGCCCATGGTGCCGGCGCCGACGACCGCCGCGAAGTTTATGGGGATGAGCGGCGTTTCTCTTGGGATGTCGGGGATTTTGGCGACTTCCCGCTCGCCAAAGAACACATGAATCAAGGCCTTCGATTGATCGGAAAAAAGGCATTCGGCGAACAGCTTCTGTTCCACCTCGCAACCTTTGTCGAAAGGCAATTTCACCGCTGCTTCGATGGATTCAATGGCCGCGAGCGGCGCCGTCAAGCCGCGTTGCTTCTTGCGCGCAGTCTCGCGCGCGGAAGCAAAGATCGGTGCATTCTGTTCTGCAGTCCCCAGCTTCTCATTGCGCTCGCGCGTCTTCGGCGCGGGTTTGCTGGCAACTTCTCGCGCAAAGGCTAGAGCGCCAGTCAGCAAGTCCTCCTCGATCAAGCGATCGATGATCCCGAATTTCAGCGCTTGTTCCGCCGAGATTGGTTTGCCTTCCGCGCACATCTCCACGGCCGCGGCAACCCCCGCAAGACGCGGAAGCCGTTGCGTTCCTCCCGCGCCAGGAATAATGCCAAGCTTCACTTCCGGCTGGCCGACTTGCGCGCTCGCCACGGCCACACGGTAATGACCGGCCATGGCCAGTTCCAGACCGCCGCCAAACGCAGTCCCGTGAATGGCCATCACAATCGGCTTTCGGCAATCCTCAATCCGAAGCAACAGGGGCAACATTCCCGCGCCTCGTAGTCCCTTGCCGGACGTCATCTTTCCGAATTCCTTGATATCCGCGCCGGCGACGAAGGTGCGGCCTCCCCCAATGAGCACTGCCGCTCTGATGCTGTCATCTTTGTCGATATTCTCGATCGCTTCGTGGATTCCCTCCGGTACGCCCGGGCTCAGAGCGTTGACCGGCGGATTGTTAATGGTGATGATGGCTATGCCGTCGTTCTTGGTGAACTGAACTAAATCGCTCATGCTAGTGGGCTCTCTCGTCTTGAATCTTACGCGTTCTTGGCGGATACCGCGCCTGCATCGATTACCTGGCGAGCGATGCGCTCGCGATGAAATGTTGCATCTCCGAATGCCGTCTCGGAAGCCTTCGCGCGCCGGTAATAAAGATGCACATCGTTCTCCCATGTGAATCCCATACCGCCGTGCACCTGAATTCCGCGATTGCCCACGGTGCGCGCCGCATCACTCGCATACACTTTGGCAATTGAAACAGCGGTCGCCGCGTCCGGAGCGTTTTCTTCCAGAGTCCACGCAGCGTAATAAGCCGACGACCGCGAGCTCTCCGTTTCCAGGTACATGTCAGCGCAATGGTGTTGTACTGCCTGGAACATCCCGATCGGCTTGCCGAATTGCTTTCGCAGTTTCGCGTATTCGACGGTGATGTCGAGCGTTCGCTGCATCCCACCGACCATCTCAGCCACCAACGCCGCCGTGGCGATATCAAACGCCTTAGGCAAGGCACCCGTTTCGCCGATCTTCTCGGCGGGCGTATTGTCAAAGTGCACGGCGTAAAGTTTGCGGGTCAGATCCATGCCAGACATGGGCGTGATCCGCATGCCCGTGGCTTTGGCTTCCACGACGAAGACTCCGTTTCGCGCCACAACAACTATAAAGTTCGCTACGGCGGCATCAGTCACGAACAATTTGTCACCTGAAAGCTTTCCGTTTGCAGCCGCGAGTTTCACATCCGCGGGATCCCAACTTGCACTGGCTTCGAGCACTGCGACTGTGGAGCGTGCATCGCCCGCGCAAATGGGAGCAAGAAATTTCTTCTTGTGTTCGGCGCTCGAAACAGCATCAATCACCGAGCCTGCTTGCACGACAGTCGAAAAAAACGGGCCCGGCAGAAGCGCGCGCCCCGCCTCTTCCATCAAAAGTATGAGTTCCACCTTTCCCAGGCCGACTCCGCCATATTCTTCAGGGAAAATAATTCCCGTATAACCCTGCTCGGCCATTTTGGTCCAAAGGACTGCGTCGTAACCGGTATCGGTCTCCATCAGACGCCGGACTTCTTCCATCGGGCACT
>JBGQCW010000384.1:0-2509 GCA_041495565.1 Candidatus Acidiferrum sp. | reverse complement strand
TGAACAAGCTCCGCGCATACGAACTCCAGGACGGCGGAATGGACACCGTGGAAGCCAACGAGACACTGGGTTTTGCCGCCGATGCGCGCGATTACGATTTCTCCGCGCAAATTCTGAAAAAACTCGGCGCGACAAAAATCCATCTGCTTTCCAACAATCCGGAAAAAGTCCGCCAGCTCGAAAGCTCTGGAATTCGAGTCATCGAACGCGTCCCCTGCCAGCCGCGCGTCTCGAAAAGTTCTCGCGGCTACCTCAAAACCAAGAAACGCAAAATGGGCCACCTGTTAGAAGGAATTTGAAGTTTAACCATGACCGCAGGAAGGCTGGCGCTGCATGGAGAAAATGAGAATACCATGACGATGACACCCGCCATTCAGCAACGCGTCACCTTTCGCACTTCGCCAAAAATGCTTTTTGAAATGTATTTGGATTCCAAGAAACACTCCGCTGCCACCGGAGCGCCCGCAAAATTGAGCCGCAAGGTTGGCGGCTATTGGACCGCTCATCACGGCCAAATCGGCGGCAAGAATCTCCTGCTCATCCCCGGCCGCATGATCGTGCAGGCGTGGCGCGCCGCGCACTGGAAAAAAGACGACCTCTCAGTTCTAGTCTTGAAATTCAGCGAAGCTCCAAACGGCGCGCGCATAGATCTCGTTCATGCCGGCGTTCCCAAGTACGACCACAAGGGCGTGCGAGAAGGCTGGGTGAATTATTATTGGAAGCCCTGGAAGAAATATCTAAGTAAGAAAATATAGGGGCTGGTTTCAGCGCGCCCGATCTTGCTATCCGCCGCCGACGAATTGCACGATTTCATAGCGGTCGCCCGGTGCGACGCGCGTTTCTTGCCATTTCGGCCGCGGCAAAATTTCCAGATTTCGCTCGATGGCCACGCGCCCAGCGTTCAGTCCGAGTTCGCGGAGCAGGTCCGCAACGGTGGCTTCAACATTCGCTGCGCGGTTCTCTCCGTTGACAGTAATCGTGACGGTCGTTTCCATTTTAGGTCGTGGCCGGCACTTTCGGCCGCGCGCGCAACTGAAATCGTAAGTGCCCTTTGGCATCGCCGTCAAACGCTTCGATGATCAGGGCCGGATCCGCTCCCGATACGCGCGGCATATCAAATTCCAGCAGCGCGCGGCCATCGATTCCAGTTTCGGTTGTAAATTCATTCGAATCGGCGGCGCCTTCCACGCGCGCCACAATGCGCGCGTGGTTCATGGCTTCGCCGCTCTCGCGGTTCTGGACGGAAACATCGAGGGTGGCGCGTTTCCCGGCGAGCCAGGCTTTCGAATTGACTAGCACGAGCGTAAGAACTTTTGGCACCGGCGGCGCGTTCGAATCGCCCGCCGCTGCGGGGGATTTGCTCTCCTGGGGCAGGGCAAGATGCAGCGCTCCCGTTCGAAGCTCTTCGATGACGCCACGGTGCTGTTCGTCCAGGCGCTGCTTGAGCGCTTGTTCGCTGTTCGAATTCAGGGGGAGAAGATCAAAATAGTTGTTGGTTCGGCGGTGCAGCACGCGCCCGTGGAAATAGACGGTGGTATCGATGAGCGCGTTGGTGGCGCCGCGATCTTCGGTTTGCACGTGATAGGTGGTTTCGCCCGCTGTCACGTTGGTGTTATGACCAAAAAGCATTTGTCTGTTTGCCCTTGCCTGCGGCGGCGTTCGAATGCGCCTCGGACGGATTTCCCAGGCCCATTTGACCGACTGGCGTTCGAGTCGCTATTATAGCAAGTCGCCCATGAGTGGTTCAGGCTTACATACATACGCTCCGCTTGTCTTATACCTGCTGATCGCCGCGGCGCTTGCCGGTGCGCTGACTGCTGTTTCCGTTCTGGTGGGGTGGCGACGTCCCAGCCGGGCCAAGCAGCAACCGTACGAATGCGGCATGGAACCGACGGGTGATGCCCGGCAGCCCTTCTCCGTCAAGTTTTACCTTGTGGCGATCGTTTTCATTCTGTTCGACGTGGAAGCGATCTTCCTATACCCCTGGGCCTACATCTTTCGCAGTTTGGCGTGGTACGGCTTTGTAGAGATGATGCTCTACATCGCCATCCTGTTGGTCGGCTATCTCTATCTCTGGAAAAAGGGCGCGCTGGACTGGCATAAATAAGCGGCGCATACGGGATTCGAAATCGTGACGGAGACTTCCAGCCAAAACGCTAATGTTGTAGCCGAACAGTTGCGTTCGTGGAATTCGAATGCAGTTGCGGAAGTCATTGAATTCCGCGGCGAGACCACCATCGTGGTGCCGCGCGAACTGCTCCGCGTCACAGCGGAGCGCTGCCGCGAGCAGGCGGCATTGCAATACAACCTCTTGACGGACGCCACCTGCGTTGACCGCTATCCTCACGAACCGCGATTCGAATTGAATTATCACCTGGTTTCCATTCCGCGGCGCGAGAAAGTGCGGCTGAAAGTGCGCCTCTCGGGCAGCGATCCGATTGTCGATTCGCTGGTGCCGGTGTGGCCGGGCGCGAACTGGCTGGAGCGCGAAATTTTCGATCTTTTTGGA
>JBGQCW010000383.1:0-2512 GCA_041495565.1 Candidatus Acidiferrum sp. | reverse complement strand
TTTTTTCTTCTTTTTGGTGGCCATGGGAGTCAAAACTATAGCATGGACGAAAGATCGCTCAACAACCGGCGGAAGGCCTTCCCCCGATGACTGTGTTGATTCTTTTCTTCTGCGGAAAGCTCCGCGAAGGTTTTCTTCAGAGCACGGAAGTAGAAGACAGGGTCGTAGCCAAATCCGCCTGACCCGCGCAGCGCCTCCAGAATCTCTCCTTCGACACGATCCGTTACAATCGCGATAGCCCGCCCCTGTTTTGCCAGCGCAATCGCGCAAACGAAATAGGCAGCGCGCTCGCGCCCCGTTTTGCCTTGCAGCTCGCCCAGTAGTTTTTGAATTCGCTGCGAATTCATCGCTTCCGGCCCTGCATATCGAGCGGAATGAACCCCGGGCGCGCCACCAAGTGCCGGTACCACCAGTCCCGAGTCATCGGCAAATACGAACCTCTCCCGAAGCCGCGAGTAATGCAGAGCCTTGCCTGCCGCATTTTCCGCAAATGTCGGAGCGTTTTCCTCGAACGACGGCAACTCATCGAATCCCGCCAACATCGCAAGCTCAACCCGAAGCGACGGCACTGCCGTCGCGGCAAGCACACGAAACTCCGCGAGTTTTCCCGGATTCGACGAGGCAAGATAAAGCTTAACGGGCGCGCGCACTGAATTTTGCCGGCAAGATGGCGCGCTGCTCGTCTGTCAAGCGGCGGATGCCCGCGGCCGCCAGCGCCAGCAAGTCCTGCATCTCGCTTCCGGAGAACGCGCGCCCCTCCGCCGTGGCTTGAACTTCCACAAAATGCCCGTTTCCCGTCATGACCACGTTCATATCCACGTCCGCGCGCGCGTCTTCTTCATACGCAAGGTCCAGCAGCGCGCGATCGTCCACAATCCCGACGCTCGTCGCCGCAACCGTATCGATCAGCGGCGATCGCTTCAAAATTCCCGCCGCCACCAGCCGTTCGAACGCCAGCGCCATCGCCACGAAAGCCCCGGTGATCGACGCTGTCCTCGTTCCGCCGTCCGCCTGGATCACGTCGCAATCCAGCCACACGGTGCGGTCGCCGAGCGCTTCCTGATCCGTGACCGCGCGCAACGAGCGCCCGATCAATCTCTGAATCTCCAGCGTGCGTCCGGATTGTTTGCCCTTTGCCGCTTCGCGCGGCGTGCGTTCTTCGGTCGCGCGCGGCAGCATTCCATATTCGCCAGTGACCCATCCCTTCCCGCTGCCTTTCAGAAAACTCGGCACTCCGTCATCCACTGTCGCCGTGCAGATCACCCGGGTGCTCCCGAGCTCGATCAGCACGCTGCCCTCCGCCGTGGAAATAAAATCCGGCGTTATCTTCAAGGGACGCATCTGGTCCGCGGTCCGGCCGTCGGCTCTCACTCTTCCTCCTGCTGCCATCTTGCCATTCCCGAATCTTCTACGGTTTGCGCTCAGGCTGCGCCAGTTTGCCGGGCGCTTTCTCCGGTGTCGACGCTCCCGGCGCCCCGCTCTGCGGACTCGCCGCGGGCTTCGCTGGCGGCTGCGTCGGCTTGGTGTTCACCACGAATGCTCCCATCAGGTCCAGATGCCCCGCCAGCGTCTCCACTTCCTGTCCATGAATCAGGATTTTCAGCCGCTGCACTTGCGGCACGTTGGCTTCCAGCGTTCGCGCGATGGAGTCCACCGCCAGCTCCTCGCTCGCGATCCCCGAGGGAATCGATGTGGCCAGCGCTTCGGAAAAATCCGCGATCCCCGTCCCGTCCGGCAACAAGTAGAACGCCAGCAGCACCGCATCCGGCGGCAGTGTGCGCAGCTCCGCATCCACCGGCCCCGCGAGCAGCGTGTTCAACACTTGCTTCGAACGCAGCACCGGGTCATTCGAAAGCGGCAGTTCGACTACCACCGGCGCCAGCGTGGAATCCGCCGCATCCGAAGCCCAGAACAGCTTGGTCTTCACGCGGGGATCGCCCGGATTGATGGCAACCGATAGCGTCAATTCGCGCCGCGCCTGTTCTTCGCTCTGCTGTTGCAATCGCGCGGCGCGCTTCACCCGCCGCCGCAGAATTGGAAAGTAAATTGCCGCCGCGACGACGGCAAAAACCAGGCCGCTGATCACCCAGAGTTTCCAGCGCGGCATCACGGCAACGCTCCCGGCGTGTTTGGAACGACATAGGAAGGTTTGAACGCCGCGGCGCCGCTGGCGATGGCGTCCGCAATTCCCGGTGCCATGCGATCCAATTCCGCGCGGTCCTCCACGATGATGCTTGAAATCTCCACGGCGATTGCCGGCGCCGCCGTCGTTCGAAGCTGCCGCACAGACGCGGTTTGCGCGGCGTCGGGCGAACCCTTGAAACGCTGCGCCAGCTGTGCCTGAACGAGATCTCCGAATTTCCGGCTCAATCCAAGAAATGGCGCTTGCGCGCGCTCCCAGCGAATCAGTCCGTTCGCATCCGTTACCGGCGGTAACTCCGAATTCACATAAACGCGCACCGTGCCAGGGACTCCCGTCGATGAAATGTGCAGCGTCACGAACACCGCGCCG
>JBGQCW010000382.1:0-2513 GCA_041495565.1 Candidatus Acidiferrum sp. | reverse complement strand
TGTTCGGACCTGGCCGCTGACCAGGCCAAGCACCAATTGATGATTGTTCTCGATGAGGCCGGGTGAATCGATCAGGTTGGTCCGGCGGATGGCATCGAGAATGTCACTGACGGTGACGCCTGCCGCGAGGAGCCGCGCCGGTTCGGGCGTCACTTGAAATTCAGGAACGCGGCCACCCTGTACGAGAACGGATGCAACACCGTCAAGGCGATTCACGCGGGGCTTGATATCGTAGGTCGCAATTTCCCAGAGCTTGTTCTGCGGCACGGTGTCCGACGTCAGGCTGTAGCCAAGAATGGGAAATGTGGCGAAGGTGAGCCGGTGAGTCTCGATCTTCGTCGTCGCCGGCAATTCCGACTGCAAGCGGGCGACGACGGCGTCGACGCGCTGCAGCGTCAGAATCATGTCGCTCTTCCAGTCGAAGAAAAGATCAACTTCGGCGGAACCGCGGCTGGTGATGGATTGCACTTTCTTCAAGCCCGGGACGCTGTTGACGGCTTCTTCGATCGGACGCGTGATGACCACGAGCATCTGGTCGATGGGCATGACACCGTTGTCCACACCGATCACGATGCGGGGAAAATCGGTGTTCGGGAAAACGGCAACCGGAATAGTGAAGGCGAGATATGCGCCGACGAGCGTCAGACTGACAATCAAGAATAGAATCGGGCGCGAGAGCAGCTGGAACCAGGGCGCGTCTCGCTTATTCGAAGGCTGCGCGGAGATTGAAGAATCGGGCCGAGGGTCCATGCGCGCTTATTCCTTGTCCTTGGCGGCGGGTTTTGAGGCATCGACGGACTTTCCCGTTTTGCCGGACTTGGCCCCAGCATCTTTTTCCGCAGGAGCCGGTGCCTCAATCTTGATCTGCGTTTTATCCGGCAACGCATAGCCGCCGGAGCTGACTACCGGTTCACCAGCGATGACGCCGCTCACAATCTGAGTGAATTCCGCGTTGCGCACGCCAACCTGCACGGTCTTGACGTGCGCGTGCCCGTCGGAACCTGCGAGCAGGACATAGTCGGCGCCCTCAGAGTTCTTGAATACCGCCGGGGTGGGCACGACGAGAGCGTCCTTCACGGATTTCCCCGTCATCGAAATTTCCACGGTCATGCCGGGTTTCAATGCCGGTTCTATCTTCAAAGCTTCGACCCATACTTCAATGGTTGTACTGCCGGGATCGAGAGCGGGACTTACCAAACTGACGCGGCCTTTGACCGATTCATCCAGGCCAGGAACTCTTAGTTCCGCGGCATTCCCCACTTTGAGCGATACAGCTTCGGGTTGTGCAATGTGCGCTTTCGCGATGAGCTTCGAAGTGTTCATCACCGTGATGAGCGGCTGATTCGCGGTTGCAAGTTCGCCGGGAAACTGCGGACGGTCGGTCACGACGCCATCGATGGGGCTGCGGATTTCGGAGTAACTCAATAGAGCTTCCGCGCCTCGGTGCTTTCCTTTTGCGGCGGAGAACTGACCGCTCGCGGACTTCAGCAACTGCTTTTCGCCGAGACGCTTCAGGTCGTCGAGCTGGCGCTGCGCGACTTCGTACGTGCTGTGGGCTTGCGCGAGAGCGACTTGCGCGGAATCCAGGTCGCGACGCGGCAATGCGCCCTGCTGAAAGAGATCCTTGCGACTGTCGTAGACCTTTTGTTGCGCCTCGAATCCCGCTTTCGCTGCCGCGGCATCCAGCTCGGCTTTTTGGAGTTGCTGAGGAAGACCTGCGTTCACAGTGGTTACGTAACCAGCTTCGGCTTGATCGAGTTCACCTTTGCTCTGCTCGGCGGCGGCGGAGAGATCCTTGTTCTCAAGAACAGCAAGCAACTGGCCCCGTTTGACGCGGCTGCCACGCTGCACGAGGAATTGGCGGATGGGCGAAGTGATCTTCGGCGTGATGATAGCTTGCTGGAGAGGAGACACCACGCCTTCAGCGGAAATGATCTGAGAAATCGGCGCACGCTGGACGGGCGTAGTTTGAACGGAGACCACCGGCTCCTTTTCCTTTTCGGCTTTGGCGCAGCCGCCAAGGAGCCATAGACCGGCTGCGGCGCCAGCCAGGGTCCACCAGATGCGGCGCGTATGAAAGTGGTGATTCATGATCGGCTTCATGGAGTTGTCAGTACTCCCGTCAAAGTTTGTAAATTCGCAAGGGACACGCGATAGCGCACCGCGCCATCTTGATAAGCGGAACTCGCCTGCGCAAAAGTGGTCTGGGCATCGACGACTTCCAGCACAGTGGCTTCGCCGTTCGTGTAACGCAGCGTCGTGAGCCGCAGGCTTTCCGCAGCGAGTTCAGCGGAGCGGCTGAGGCCCCCAAGTTCGTTCAACGCCGTTTCCGATTCCGCGTGGAGAGATTTGATTTCAGCGAGGAGTTTACGCTGCGCCAGCGAAAGCTCACGCTGGACCTGAGAGCGGCGCAACTCGGACTGCTTGACGCGGCTTTGCGTGGCTCCCCAGTTCCAGATCGGAATGTTCAGCGTGGCTGAGGCAGAAGAACCGAAATTCGAAAACTTTTGCCC
>JBGQCW010000381.1:0-2517 GCA_041495565.1 Candidatus Acidiferrum sp. | reverse complement strand
TTGTCGATGACTTTCTTTCGTTTGCGCTTCATTCGAGACCTATTCGGCGCTCACTCGGTTATGAAACCTGTTTCGCGGTCAATTCCCGGACCGCGCGCCAGGCCTGATCGATCGCTTCGTTGGTATAAGCAAACGCGCCGGCGTCCGAATTCGCGATATGGATGCGTCCAAACGGCTGCCGCCCGATTTCACACGGCGATTGCCCGGCCGGCCACTCGGGATCGTAAAGCGAATTGTATTCGTACGCGTACCCGTGGGGCCAGCGATTCACGGTGATGGCTTCGATATCGCGGGCCGGATCGAAGCCGCCGGAGGAAAGCATCCGCCCAAGCTGATCGCGGATGTTGCGTTCAAATGTTTCGAATTTCGTGATGTAGAGCTTCATGCGCCCGGCTCGCTGCTGATCCCGCGCAGGCAATCCCGGCGAGCACGGCACATTTTGCAGATGCACGACGCAAGGGTCTTCTGCTTTTTCGGAATAACGGTAGCCGCCCATGCTCACCGGAAAATCGAGCTCGACGCTGCTGAAAAAGCTGCCGGGGCACGACGCGCCGTAAATCCTTAGTTTTTCGAAAGCGGTGCGGTTTCGAAGCTGAACGTTGGTGTAGACGAGAGGAACTTTCACGCCGTACGCGAGCGCTTCTTTTTGTTTGTCGCTCATTTCCGGACAGAGATACGGAACGATCATGTTCCAGCACGCGAGAATGCAAGCTGCACTGCGTACCGAATGCGCTTCGCCGCTACGCACATACGTAACTTCAACACCTTGCGCGTTTGAAACGTCTCCCCTGTTCCGAACGTTGACGGCGGTGGAGTTGAGGCGAATGCGAACGGGCGCGCCGGCGGCGTCCAGTTTCGAATAATCCATTTTCGCAAGGACGATATCTTCCATGGTATGCCCCGGAGCGGAACCAGGAATCAACGCGCGGACGAGCAGACGGGCCACGGAGGCGTTGCCGTCAGGAAAATGGTAAATGTAAGGCTCCTCGTCCTGGCGTGTGACTTCCAGACCGATGCCCGGTCCCGGAGGGCCGGAAAGATCCATCCCCTCAAAACCTGGATGAAAACGGAGGCCGGCAAGATCGCCGGCGGGAACTGCCTCAATTCCTACACCGTAGAGACCGTAAGTTGACGATTGAAAAAAAGGAATGACGTCGGGATGGACCTTGGCGTCCTTCAAGAGAAAATCTTGGTAGCTGGTGCGCGCGAGATACGTTTTCTTTTCAGCCGGGGTCATTGCGGGTAGGTAGTCCACTTTTTCAGTATAGAGGCGGGCGATGTCCTTTTGGGCGGGCTCGGAGAGAGGTGTTTTTGCGAGAAACGCGGGCCACGTTGGCTTGCCTAAATTCGCCACAACGCGATCGGTGCCAAACGTTTCTTTGTCGAAGAAGACGGAGTTGGTCAGGCCGCGGGAAGAAAAGAACTTCTGGTCGAGATAGGATTCGAATCGCTTGACTTCGATCCCCAGCTCGTGAAAAAGGGCTTTCGCTTCGTCGCTATACAAATTCGGGCCGGCAATCGACTGAGTTCCGCCGTAGCCGAGGAGCAGACGACGGCCAACTTGAAATTCGTTGCGCTTGGCGTGGCCACCGAAATCGTCGTGGTTGTCGAGAATCAGGATGCGAGCCTTCGGTCCGGCCTGCTGGCGATAGAAATACGCGGCCGCGAGACCGCTGATGCCCCCGCCCACGATAATCAGATCGTAGGACTCCGCATCGGGTGCCGCACTTCCCCACTTCTTGCCGTCGCGCAGGGAGTGCGCCACTTCCCATGAGCCATCGTGGCTGCCGCGAAATCCGGTCTTCGCGGGCGGGTAGTACGGCGCTTCTTTATCTGGATCAAAGGGAGAGGCAGGAAGGCCGAAAGCATCAGTCCATAGCTCGTGTGGCAGAGCCAGGGACGCGCCGACGGTCAAACCAAAACCATTCAAGAAATCGCGCCGTACGATGGGGCGCTTCATCCCCAACTCGCGATCACGCCTTTCCTCGGTCACGGACTGCTCCTGGATATTTTCCTGCGAGATATTTTGTCGTGGGTGTCTCGCGGGCACTGGATGGTGGAACGCAAACAGCTTAGCTCACATTAGCGAATCGGAAAAGCGAGAGAGGTGAGGGGCACCCTGCACATGTGAGAAATGTGGACTAGAAGTTGAAGGAGACTTGCAGGTCGATGCGCCGATTTGCGGTGGAAGAGGAGTAGGGGCCGGGGGCGAGGCCGTTGGCTTGACCGAATAGCGGCGAGCTCAGATTGCCGATGGGCGTGGCGAGATTGACGTTGTTAAAAATGTTTCGCGCAGAAACGCCTAACGTCAAATTGTAGCGGCTGTTATTGGCGGCGCTGTCCATTCCGCCACCTCGGCCGCCGCCGCGCGGGCCACCGCCGCCTCGCGGGCCGCCGCCGGGGCCGCGGCCAAATGTTCCGCCAGCTCCAGGCCCGCCGGCACCCGTGTTCGTCGGTTCTTTTTTCTGGCCGAAGCCGAATGACTTGCTGAGGCGCAGATTGAGCGAGAAGCGGCCC
>JBGQCW010000380.1:0-2554 GCA_041495565.1 Candidatus Acidiferrum sp. | reverse complement strand
GTAACCTGCGGGTCGTCGGATTCGACTTGGCTGAAATCGGGGTTTAGCGTGACGTCAAACGCCAGCGAATCTTTCACGACGAATTTCGCGTCGAGCCCCGCGCGGTGTTCAAACTTATCGAGGAATGCGGGAGGCGTAGCCGCACTCGGCGGATTCGGCTGGTTGAGGAAATGATTGCCGGCAAGAAGCCCGTAGGGGATCAATTGAATATTGCGCCCCGGCGAGACGTTTTCAATCCCGCCAACCGGCGCGAATTGCTGCGTAAGCCCTGCCACGCGCTGCGTCACGTACGGCCAGTAATCGTATTCGCTCTTGCGCAGAATCGTACGATACAGCGCCACGCCCCACGTCTGTTCAGGCCCGTGAGAAAAACGCAGGCTCTTGAACGGTATGGAAAAGAAAACGATGTATCCATCCTTCGTCACCCGGCCGTCGTTATCCCATAGCGTGTCGAAGCTGAAATCGTAGCCTTGGCCTTCGGTGTAGATCGCGTCGGTCTGCACGCCGAGGGGATTCGAGAAAAAGTAATACGCGCGGTGAAAATCGCGGAAGGTGTCGAGGAGGACCCCCACTCCATCGTCCTGATCGGAGCCTTCCCGCTTGGAAAGGTGCGCGCGAACTTCTCCGCTTTCATCGCGGCAAAGGAAAGCTACGTATAGATTCTTGTCGTCGTAGGAAAGGTAGGCCGTCGTCAGCTCTGTCGCCGCCGTCCCGTCGCCCGGAGAGTTCTGCCGGAAATCGGTCACGGTAAGCTCCGCTTCGCGTGGGTGGTTTTCAACAAAATCTTCCAGTTTCGGAGCGCGATGAACGCGAGGAATCCTGGAAAGCGGAATCTTGCCGGCGTTGGGCGCAGGGGGTGGCGGCGCCTGCGCGGAGACAGACGCCGTCGCGGCGGATGCCAGGGCAATTCCGAGAAAAAGGTTCCGGATGAGAGGGCCCATCTGAGGTGTCTTTATATAGCTTCTACTGTTCCTTCGCGCAAGTGCAAACTGGTACAGGTATTGTTTCGTTGAGTACGATAAATGCAAAGGCTCGTGACAGCCTCGGCCCGGGTGCTAGGAGGCCGGCGGAAGAATTTCATAGCGCCACGAAAGCGTAGCCGTTTTCCCGAGCATGGCCGCAACGGAGCAATACTTGTCCTCGCTGAGCTGAATGGCGTGTTTCACCGCCGTGTCGTCGAGCTGTCCGCGGAGGCGATAGAGGATTTCCAGTTTGGTCCAGACCGTGGGAGGTTCCGTGGCGCGCTCGCCGGAGCAGATCACTTCCAGCGATTCCAGCTTCTGGCGCTTTTTTTCGAGAATACTCACGACGTCGGTGGCGGTGCAGGCACCCAGCGCCATCAGTACCAGTTCCATCGGACCGGGCGCCTTGTTCGAACTGCGATCGGAATCGACGGTCATGGCGTGCCCGGACGGGCTGGTCGCCACGAATTTCTGTTCGCCAATCCACTTCACGGATGCTGTTTGCATGGCGTCTCCACCGAGAAAGAATAACAGGAGCGAACGAGAGGAACGAATTAGATCTAGAAATTAGGGCAACCGGTCTTGTGGCAACTTATTGACCGCCTGGCATCGCCTTTCGCTCGTCAAGACCGGGAACCCTTGGGGGATTTGAGCGTATGATTTGGAGCGAGTTGAGAAAGACCTACGGAGGGCAACGATGCAGACAATATCAGCGGCAATGAGGTGGAGCGGAGCGCTTATCTTTTTGCTGACTGCGGCGCTATTGGCGGGACACGAAGTGCTCAGCGCAAAGCAGAGCGCGATGGCGGCCGATGCGAAAGAACAGCCCTACGTCATCGAGTATTACTACAAGGCGAAATGGGGCCACGCCGACGAATTCCTTGCGCTCTTCAAGAAAAACCACTATCCGGTGCTGAAAAAAGAGATGGAGTTGGGGCGCATGCTGAAAGTAACCATGGCAGCGCCGAGGTATCACGCCACGGAAGATGGGCGCTGGGATTTCCGGGTGACCATCGTCTTCAAGAATGCGGCGATTGCCAACGACAATTTTGACAGCGCGGCCCTGATCAAACAGCTCTATCCCGATCAGGAAACGTACAAGAAGGAAGAACAGAGGCGGTTTGAGATCCTGGCATCGCACTCCGACGTGCCGATCAAGGATGTGGATTTGGACGGAAAGTAATCGCTGCGGCGGATCACGCTCTTCAGGCATTACGCGGGCCGGTGGTGGCCACAACTTCGATGACCGGATTGGGCAGCGCGCGCAGCGTTCGAACGAAGATTTCCACGATGGCGCCGTCGAATTGCGCGTTGGCGCACCGTTCGAGTTCTGTCAGGGCGTCGCCGGCCTTGCGCGCTTTTTTGTAAGTGCGGTCGCTGGTGATCGTGTCGTAAGCGTCTGCGATGGCGATGATGCGCGCGCCGAGGGGGATTTTTTCGCCTCCGATGGCGTCGGGGTAGCCGGAACCGTCGAAATATTCGTGGTGATGCAGGACCATTTCGCGAATCCGCGCCAGCGGCGTGAGCGGATCGAGAATCTTCGCGCCGAACTTCACGTGTGATTTCATCGTCTCCCACTCATCGGGATTGAG
>JBGQCW010000379.1:0-2556 GCA_041495565.1 Candidatus Acidiferrum sp. | reverse complement strand
GCGCGCTCGCGATAGAAGTGCATCAGGTCCGTCGCGATGGGCTGCGCGCCGAGTTGCCGCAACAGCGTGGTGACTTGACCGCGGTGATAGGTGCCGTGATTCACCAGATGTTGCATCGATTGCCAGAGCGGGTTGCGGTAAACGCCGAACTTCAGCGTCTTGTATTCGAACACGCGATCGAGGTCGGCCTGGGTCAAGCCGCGCACGAAGCCCAGCAAGCGCGCTTCGAGTTCGTTCCAGCGCTCCCGCAAGCTCGCCATATCCTGGAATTGCGTTGTGTCGGGAAGTGACGACGGAGAGCGGCCCTGGAAGCGCTCCAGCCAAACCCATTCGCCGCCATAGATATGTGCCAGCGTGTCGCGCACGGAACTAAAGCTCGAGCCCATCGGCTGGACGAACTGCTCCGTCGTGAGAGCAGAAGCCGCGTCCAGCGACCGGTGATTCGCCCAGGCGTTATAGTCATACAGCGTGCGCATCTCTTGGGGGGTCATGTCAGGCTCCTCGTTGCACGTTGGTATTGGTGAATGGTTCAGCTCGGGATGAAAATGGTCTTGCGGCCCTTGGCGATCTGCGGAGCGTGGTACGACTCCGCGTCGGATGGGAAGCCGCCCTTGCGCACGTCGTCGCAGTATTCGCGAACCGCGTTGGAAATCACTTCTCCCACGTTGGCATACTGCCGCGCAAACTTCGGCGTCTGCTCAAACGTGAGGCCCAGCAGATCATGGATCACCAGGATCTGGCCATCGCAGTCCGGCCCGGCGCCGATTCCGATCGTCGGGATGCGCAATTCCTTCGTGATCTGCGCCGCGAGTTCGCGCGGCACAGCTTCGAGAACAACGGCGAAAGCGCCCGCCGCTTCCACCGCCCGCGCATCACGAAGTAACTGTTCCGCCGTATCCGCGGTCTTGCCCTGCACGCGATACCCTCCGAGTGCATTCACCGATTGCGGCGTCAGCCCGACGTGACCCATCACCGGGATCTCCGCTTCCGTCAGCCGCGAGATCAGTTCCAGCCGGCGTTCTCCCCCCTCCACCTTCACGGCTTCCGCGCCAGCCTCTTTCACGAAGCGCACCGCATTGCGCAACGACTCCGCCGTATCCGTGTGATAGCTGCCGTACGGCATGTCCGCGACAACCAGCGCTCGGTGTACTCCCCGGCGCACGGCGCGCGTGTGATGCAGCATCTCTTCAATGGTTACCGGCAGCGTGCTCTCGTAACCCAGCACGACCATGCCGAGTGAATCGCCGACAAGAATGACGTCCACGCCGGCCTCATCGAGCAAACGCGCAGTCGGATAGTCGTACGCCGTCAGGCAGGTAATTTTCTGTGGATTGGATGGGGAGCCTGCAACCCGGGTCTTCCGCTGCAGGAGTTCGGGCACGGTCACTTTACCGTCCCCGGAATTCGGGACAACGCTCATGGTGGCCTCCGGTGCCGTTCCCTGGATGCGAGATACAGCCCTGTACTTCATCTTCACGCAGAATATCAAATTTCGATGCACATGACCAGAAAATTGGATGCGGCACGATACGAATTAGTCTCCGCGTGGTGCTTCCGCACGGACTTTCCGCGGCGGCGCTTGCGCGCGGCCTTTCCATTGGCCGCCGCGGCCGAGGTAGTAGCGCGCGGCGGAAAGACAGGTTGCATAGCCGTAGAACACTGCTGCAAGGGGCAGAGTGAACGCCCAATATGGGGGAAGCCCATAAAACAAAACCGTTAGCAGAAAAGTTGTGGTCATCAGGGCTACGGCGGTGCTTGCCATGATCCACGCCGGATCAGTTCCCGTGAAAAAGAGGATCCACGGCAGCCCATAGGTGACGAAGAGGCCAATCAGCGTGGCGACCAGCAATAGAGAGGAATAGCGAAGCTGGGTGAAGGCGGCGCGAGCGATCAGGTCGCGGATTTCCGAAAAGCTGCCGTACTCGCGAAGGCTCACGCTCGCACGCGTGAGGCTCATCCAGATTTTCCCGCCGTTCTTTTTCACCGCGCGCGCGAGCGCACAGTCGTCGATCACTTCGTTTCGAATCGCTGCGATTCCGCCAATGCGTTCGAGCGCTTCGCGGCGCAGCAAAATGCATCCGCCCGCCGCGCCCGCCGTTCCCTTTTGCGGATCTGCAATCCAGTTCGGCGGATACAGCATCAGGAAAAAATACAGAAACGGCGGAATCAGTAACCGTTCCGGAAATGTCTTCGCCTGCAGCAGCACCATGAGGGATGCGAGGTCGAGCGCATCTCTTTCCGCACGGAAAACCAGGCGGCGCAAGGTGTCCGGCGCGTGCACCACATCCGCGTCGGTGAACCAAAAGAATGCAGGCGTTTTTTCCGCTGCCGCAGAAACGCCTTCGTTCAGCGCCCAGAGCTTCCCGGTCCAGCCTAGAGGAAGTTCCGATGCCGAGTGGATCGCGATTCGCGTGGCTGCACCTGCCTCTTCCGCGGCTTTCCGCGCCAGCGCGGCGGTTCCGTCATTGCTGTGGTCGTCAACGACGATAATGGAAAACTCTCCGGGATAGTCCTGGCTGAGGAGGCTGGCGACGGCGCGGGCAATGGTTGCGGCTT
>JBGQCW010000378.1:0-2562 GCA_041495565.1 Candidatus Acidiferrum sp. | reverse complement strand
GCCGGCGTGCCCCAGACGGTTTCTCCGCGGCGAATCGTTTTTCCTCCCAGCACGCCGCTTTGCCCGCCGATCACCGCTCCGTCTTCCAGTTTGCAGCGCTCTCCAAAACCCGCCTGCCCACCGACGACGACGTGCTTGCCAAAAATGCACGAACCGGACAATCCCGCCTGCGCGGCAATCACCGTGTGTGCGCCAATCTGACAGTTGTGGCCCACGTGCACCAGATTATCCAGCTTCACGCCTTCCGCAATGCGCGTGTCGTCGAGCGAACCACGATCGATCGTCGAGTTCGCGCCGATCTCCACGTCATCGCCAATCTCCACAATCCCCGCCTGCGGAAATTTCCAATACTTTCCTTCGCCGGACGCGTAGCCAAAACCGTCCGCGCCAAGCACCGCGCCGGAATGAATCTCCACGCGATGTCCGATGCGCACACCGCCATACAGAGTCACTCGCGGATGAATTCGGCAGTTCTCACCGATCCAGCAACCTGCGCCAATCACGGAATGAGCGCCAATCTGCGTCCCGGCACCGATGTGCGCGTCTTCTCCGATCACGGCGTACGGACCGATACTCACGCCCGCCGATACCCGCGCCAGCGGGGCCACGATTGCGGTCGGATGAATCCCCGTGGCAATCGGCGGCCGTCCGAGCAGCAACTCTGCTGCTTTCGCGAACGCGACCTTCGGCTGCGAACTCCGCAGCACGGTTTTCCCGGGAAGCGTGACACCCTCGCAGGCAATTACGCAGAGTGCCGCTGAAGCCGCCGCGCGCGCTGTGTGTTTTGCCGCCTCCACGTAGATTAAATCGCGCGCCCCGGCCCGTTCGGGCGACGCGACGCCTGCCGCTTCAACGCCGCCGTCGCCTTCGAGTGTTGCGCCGATCAACTCGGCCAATTCCTTAGCAGTTCGTTTCATCATCAACCTCACGAAAAATCGTAGAGCGGCGGTTCACCTTTCGGCCTGGTATTCCACCGCCCGTGCACCCAAACCCACTGCTCCGGATACTTCCGGATAATCTCTTCAATCACTTTTGTAAATTTCTGGGTATTCTCCAAAACATCCCGCTCGGGATTGCCGGTCCGAATCAGTTCCACCGGCGGTTCAAACCTCAGCCGGTACTTGCGAATTCCTTCCTCCCAGACCAAGTATCCCGGCACCACTGCCGCATCGGTGTGCAGCGCGACGCGCGCAATTCCCGTCGTCGTGCTGGCCTTCTTTCCGAAAAAATCCACGAAAACAGCTTCTTGCGGCATGGTGTTCTGGTCCACCAGTACTCCAATCGTTCCCGCCTGTTGCAAAATCTTCAGCATCACCCGGGCCGATTCATTTTTGAAGATCGGTTGATTCCCCGACAAACAGCGGTAGCGATTCACCAGCTCATCGACCCTCTTGTTGTCCAGCGGGCGCACCATGAAGTGCAGCGGATAACCATAAAGGGCGTGAGCAAAGGAGGACAGCTCCCACGCTCCGATGTGCCCCGTCAGAAAGAGAACGCCTTTCCCCCGCCGCTGCCCTTCCAGGAAGTTGTCGTTGCCGTCCAGCACGACGAGTTGTTCGATGTTCTCTTTCGAGTATTTTGGGAACCGCGCTATCTCCGCCGCCATCCACCCCAGATTCCGCACCATGCCGTGAATAACCGCGTTGCGCCGCGACTCGCTCCACTCCGGAAACGCAATCCGCAGGTTCAGTTCCGCCGTTTTCCTGAGTTTTGGTGACAGCGCAAAGAGAACCCACGCCACTCCCGCGGCAAAACTCCGCGCAACGGTCCTTGGCAGGACACCCAAGCCTTTCAATATGACCCACACTGCCGCGTATTCGATCCAAGCCTTCATTACGTGACCAAGTTCTCGTCAGTTTGCCGCCGAGCGACAGTATGCAAGAGGTCCGTCGCTGGAAGATAGTGGTTCGATGTTAGACTCAGCTTTCCGTGACCGAAACCATCGCTCCCGTCGCTGGGGACCCGCGCACCAGCACCGCCGCCCGCGTCGGATGGTCCGTCCTCATCCTGGCAACACTTTACGTTTGCTATTTTAGCCATCTTGGCGCGATCGGCTTCGTGGGACCCGACGAACCTCGCTACGCTTGGATCGCGCGCGACATGGTCGAGACGGGCGACTGGGTTACGCCGCGCCTCTATGGAAAACCCTGGTTTGAGAAGCCTCCCCTCTTTTATTGGGGCGCGGCACTAAGCTTCAAGCTCTTTGGCGTGAGCGAAGCGGCTGCGCGGCTTCCGAGCGCCATCTCGGCATTGCTAGCCACGCTCGCACTCGCATGGCTGGCGCTGCGGCTATACGGCGCAGAAACTGCTCGTTGGCTCTTGCTACTGCTGCCTACTACGGTTGGAATGATCGGATTTTCGCACGCCGCCGCCACGGACATGCCCTTCAGCGCGATGCTCACGATCGCCATGGTGTGCGCCGCGGTCGTGCTCGGCCTCACGCGAAACGAGAGCTCTCCCATCATTCCGCAGACACCATGGCTCGCACTGCTTCTCTTTGGCTTTTTTCTCGGCCTCGCCGCCCTTGCGAAAGGTCCAGCGGCTATCGTTCTTTCAGGCGGC
>JBGQCW010000377.1:0-2565 GCA_041495565.1 Candidatus Acidiferrum sp. | reverse complement strand
GGCGCAGCAGGAGCCGAAGCCTAAAGAATTGCCAGATGCTCCGGTGGCAAAGCAGGAAAGCCAGCCGCAGCAGCACGAAAATTTTTTGCATTCGACGATCGTGACTCTCAGCCGGCGTTCGATTGTCTTTCCGGAAATTGCCACCGACCCAAACCCCCTTGGCGCCAAACTAAAATTCAAGCTATTTGTGGATCAAAGCATCGCTCCGTTCCACTTCGTGACCTCGGCGGCAGGCGCGGGGATCGATCAAGCCCGAAATGCATTGCCCGGGTATGGCCAGGGAATGAGCGGTTACGGAAAGCGTTTTGGTTCTTCGCTGGCAACGAGCACGTCGAACAGCTTTTTCGGGACTTTTCTGCTTTCCTCGATGCTGCACCGGGATCCGCGGTACTTCCCGGCACTGCGCGGCGGGATCGGGCATCGCGTGGCGTACGCGCTGAGCCGCATCGTGGTAACGCGCACCGACGACGGGACGCTGGCGGCGAACTGGCCAGGGCTGTTTTCTCCGCTGATGGCAGAGGGCCTGGCCAACAGCTATTTGCCGGTGAAGGAACGAACCGTGGGCCGGACGTTTCAGCGGTACGGTCTGCGAATCGGCTTGAACACCGCCAGCAACTTGCTGCGGGAATACTGGCCGACGATCTTCCGAAGTTTGGGCATTTCGAAGATCATCCCCGCATCGAATTCGAGTCCGACGCCTGCACCTGCGCCACCTCCGGCGCCATCGCCCTCGCGACCTGACGGGGACGACGCCAAGCAGAACTGAAAAGCGCGGGAAGTATTACAATGAAAGAACGGGGCCGTAGCTCAACTGGATAGAGCGAGAGTTTCCTAAACTCTAGGTTGGCGGTTCAAGTCCGCCCGGTCCCACCACATCGATCGCACGGCGTGTTGCGCGGCTGCAGGAAGATTGAAGAAATTATCCTGAATGAGGGTTGCGCAGCGCCGGCAGCGGGTTCATGAATCCAGCGATTCGTTTTGCCGGGCCGATGCCGAAATCCTGATTCTCGAGGCCACATCCCGGCAAGAGCCTCGCGGCTTTCCGGGAGATGGAGTTGCGAATCGGAACGAGTCCATCAGAGATACGAAGGATAACACGGCGCCCACTGCGAGGAGACGATCGCGTTGCGTAAAGATTCTGGAGGCGTCTTCGGACACAGCCCTTCGCGCTGCGCTTGTTCCGCTACCGCAAACGCAATTTCGATCGCCGCCCGACGGAGATCTGTCAACGCGGGGAGCAGAGGCGCAGCCGGATCGGCCAAAGCGGGAGACTGTTCGGCCAGGGCGCGCGCGGCCGCGAGGAACATACCATCCGTGATGCGCTGCATCCGGGTCGCGAGGAGAGCGAGGCCCACGGCAGGAAAGATGTAGATATTATTGCACTGAGCGATGCGCATGTTGCGGCCTTGGTACTGGACGTCCGAAAAGGGCGAACCGGTGGCGATCAGCGCTCGACCGTCGGTCCATCGAAGAAGGTCTTCGGGAACGGCCTCCGACTTGGAGGTGGGATTGGACAACGGCAAGATGATGGGGCGTTGGCACTTGCGCGCCATTTCCCGGACGATAGGTTCAGAGAAGGCGCCCGGCAAGGTCGAAAGGCCGATGAGAATGGACGCATCGACCTTGTGGATGACGTCGCTGAGGCCGATGCGATGATTCTCGAGAGTACGAGGGAAATCCGCGAGGCGATCGGAAGCCTGGGTGTAACCGCGCTGCTCTTCCGACAGATCCGTGCGCAGCGAGTGCAGCAGACCGCCACTGTTGATCACCCAGAAGCGAGACCGCGCTTCCGATGCCGACAAACCGTCGGCCACAAGAGCTTCACGAAGAGAATCAGCGACGCCAATGCCGGCCGAGCCTGCACCCAGCATCACAATCTGCTGATCGCGGAGACGGCGGCCCGAAACGCGGACGGCGGAAAATATCGCTCCGGTAGTGACTGCGGCGGTGCCCTGAATATCGTCGTTGAAAGTAACGAGTTGATCGCGATATCGATCCAACAGAGGCCGCGCGTGGGCCTTGGCGAAGTCTTCCCACTGTAGCAGCGCGTCTGGCAACTCCTTTTTCACCGCTTGTACGAAACGATCGATGAAATCATAGTACGCGTCGCCAGCGATCCGCTCGTGCCGCCAACCCAGGTATTCCGGATCTCCGAGCCGTTCTTTATTGTTGGTTCCCACGTCGAGGATCACAGGAAGGGTTTGCGTAGGAGGAACGCCGCCAATCAGCGTGTAGAGAGATAGTTTTCCGATGGGAATGCCGAGCCCGCCAACGCCTTGATCGCCAATTCCGAGGATACGTTCGCCATCGGTCACCACGATCACGCTCACGTCCTGATGCGGGCGATTGCGGAGCAGGCTCTCGATTTGGTTGCGAAGAGGATAAGAGATGATGAGGCCGCGAGGGCGCCGGTAAATGTGGCTGAATTCCTGGCACGCTTCGGCGACGACCGGGGTGTAAACAATCGGCAACATCTCCTGGATATGGTCGAGGAGAAGCCGGTAAAAGAGGACTTCGTTCGTGTCTTGCAACTGCCGGAGGTAAATATGCCTTTCGAGATCGTCC
>JBGQCW010000376.1:0-2577 GCA_041495565.1 Candidatus Acidiferrum sp. | reverse complement strand
CTTAATGGCTTACGTGATTGCCGAACCGTGCATCGGCACCAAAGACACCGCCTGCGTGGATGTTTGCCCGGTAGACTGCATCCATCCGCGCAAGGATGAACCGACCTTCGAAGCCGAGACGCAGTTGTACATTCACCCGACCGAATGCATCGATTGCGGCGCGTGCGTCCCGGTGTGCCCGGTGACGGCCATCTTTGCGCTCGAAGATCTTCCGGAAAAGTGGAATAGTTTCACGCCCATCAACGCTGATTGGTACGCAAAACAAGGGAAGTAGTCTAGCTCCGTACGACCCAATCCGCTTTTTGGAGTTCTCAGCGGTACGCCGAGGCGTGCCGCTTTTTCGTCTGCTTTGGATCACGGAGTTTCCGCCTTCGATTTGCGCCATCCTGTTGCGTGCGCCATTCCAACTCTTTTGCTCTCGGGATCATCTACCATCTTGGTGGTAAATCATGGAGGTCCGGCGTGAAGATTGGGAACTGGTGCCGCGTTTTGGTTGTTTCTCTCTTCGCTTTCCATCTCCAGCATCTTTCCATTGCTTCCGGGCAGACGCAACCCGCGCACAAACCGCAGCCACAAACGGGTGCCGGAGCGATGGATGGCGACTGGGCCGGCTCGCTGCAGGCCGGCGAAGCGGTTCTTCACCTCGTCTTGCACATCTCGAAGGCCCCGAACGGCTCCATCAATGCCACGATCGATAGTTTGGATCAAGGCGTCTACGGCATAGAGGTCACCTCTTTCGCGCAGAAAGATTCCACCCTCACTCTCACCGTGTCCTCGGTCGGTGCTTCGTATGAAGGTAAGATTTCCACGGATCATCACGGCATCGAGGGCATCTGGACGCAGGGCAGCGCGAGCTTGCCGCTCATTTTTTATCGCCAGGCATCCGGGGCCGGCGCAAGAAAGCCTGCTGACGCAATCGCGGCCGCAGAAGGCGTGTGGCAGGGCGCCCTGGAAGGCAACGGGATGCGCCTGCGCTTGCAATTGCACGTCTCGCATGCGGACCAGAATCAACTTGTAGCCGCGCTCGACAGCCCCGATCAGGGCGTCAGCGGACTTCCTGCCATCAAAGTCAGCCAGAGGGATTCTGCCTTCCATTTTGAGATTCCGGTAGTGAACGGTGTTTACGACGGCACACTCAACACCGCAAAGACCGCCATCACCGGAAGCTGGACGCAAAATGAAGTCACTCAAAAGCTCGAATTCAAGCGCTCCGGCAAGCTCCTCGAACTGCTCCGCCCGCAAACCCCCGCCAAACCCTATCCGTATCGTGAAAAAGAAGTGGCGTTTCCGAATGACAAATCGAAGATCTCACTCGCGGGCACGCTCACAATCCCGAGCGGACCGGGTCCGTTTCCCGTCGCCGTGCTCCTCAGCGGGTCCGGGCCGCACGATCGCGATGAGACCCTCGTTGGGCATCATCCTTTCCTGATCCTGGCGGACCATTTGACACGCAAAGGCATTGCCGTCCTTCGTTTTGACAAGCGCGGGATCGGTAAGTCCACGGGCGACTACGCCAATGCGACCACCGAAGATTTTGCAAGTGATTGCGAATCTGCAATCGTTTACCTGAAAACTCGCAAGGAGATGGATTCGAAAAGGATCGGCCTGATTGGCCACAGTGAAGGTGGAATCATCGCGCCCATCGTTGCAACGCGCTCGAAGGATGTCGCCTGGGTGGTGCTCCTTGCGGGCCCCGGCCTGAAGGGCGAGGACATCTTGTTGCTGCAGTCGGAGCTTATCTTGAAAACCACCGGCGCAAACGAAGGTCTGATTGCGCGCACTCTCGATTTCAACAAACAAACCTACGCCCTTGTCCGTCAGGAGAAGAACCGCGCCGCACTCGAGTCGAACTTGAACGAGCTCGTGCACTCCAGCGGCATGGGTGCCTCGCTCCCGCCCTCCGCCCTTCAGGCGCAAATTGGGATGCTCGCCTCGCCGTGGTTTCACTTCTTCCTGGACTATGATCCTGTTCCCGCGCTGCAAAAGACGCTGTGTCCGGTGCTAGCCATCAATGGCGAAAAGGATCTTCAGGTTCCGCCGAAGGAGAATCTCTCGAGAATCCAGAAAGCTCTGCAAGACGCCGGCAACAAGGATTTTCAAACCACGGAATTACCGGGCTTGAACCATCTTTTCCAGCACTCCCCAACGGGCTCGCCCACCGAATACGGCGCCATCGAGGAGACCATGGCCCCGGAGGCTCTGAACGCCGTCTCCGATTGGGTTCTGAAGCATACTTCTCCCTGAGGCAGCGCAGTTGCGCCAGCCAGGATGCGCATCGCATTCGGCCGAGGTGCGTACTTGGCTCACGCTTGCTGTGACTTGAACTCATAAATTCGCACGGCTTGTTATCATGTGTTGAGAGAAAGAACTGTTCCCATGCCGCAGAATTTCCATCTCGCTCTGCTCATTCACGCGCACCAGCCCTGCGGCAATTTCGAGCATGTCCTGGAAAAAGCCTACGACACATCTTATCTCCCGTTCATCGAGGAGCTGGAGAAATATCCGGGTGTACATCTCGGCCTTCACTATTCCGGTCCGCTCCTCACCTGGATCGAAAAACATCGGCCCGAGTATTTT
>JBGQCW010000375.1:0-2598 GCA_041495565.1 Candidatus Acidiferrum sp. | reverse complement strand
TGGCCAGCTTTGCCTGCGGGAAAGAGTTGAGCGTGAACGGTGTTGTTTTCCGGCCACGGAGATTCGATGGAGCTGGTGAAGGTGAGGACGTTTTCTTTTTCATGTGCGGTCGCAAAGCGACCGACATCGAGGCAGTAATCATTGGCGGGAGAAGTGGCGTACCACTCCCTGCTCGATTCGATGGCATTTTGCGCGTATTGGTGGACGAACGCGCCAGGATCGGGCTCATCGGGGGAGCCGCCAATGTGCTCGAGGCCCCAATGGAAGGGCTGGACGCGGCGATTGTCGTCGGTGGTCCAGCGACGGTGCTCGTAGCGGCGGATTTTGCGTTCGAACCAGTTCATGAAGTAGTCGGCAGTTCACAGTTTACAGTTGACAGTTAAGGAAGGAAAGAAAGGACAAGAAAAGGCAAAAGGATAACGCAGAGACGCGGAGGGCGCAGAGAAACGCAGAGGAGTGTGGGAGTGAAGGGCTGCGTGCGGACGCCTTGTTGAGGTCGTGCCAAGTGCAGCGATTGAGATCCTTCGCTTCGCTCAGGATGACAACGTTGGTTTGGCGCTGGAACCGTTAGGCATCGGGCACGAAGCGTGGGGTGGTTCATTGAGGGAGCGCGGTGACTATGGGACATTACTAAGTGCGACCGCGAAGCGGTCGACCAAACTGTGGTCATAGTCTTCTTTTTTCTATTCGGCATCGTTGTTGGAAGCTTCCTGAATGTCTGCATCACGCGGATTCCGGAGGAGATCTCCATTATTTCGCCGGGGTCGCGCTGCCCGCGTTGCAAGACACCGATTCGACCGTACGACAATGTGCCGGTGTTTGCGTGGCTGTGGCTGCGCGGGAAGTGCCGGGCGTGCGGACAGCCCATCTCGGCGATGTATCCCTTGATTGAGTTGAGCACGGGGCTGCTGTTTGTGGCGGCTTTCCTGGAGTTCGGCATCACGCAGGCCACAGTGAAATGGATTTTCTTCACTTGCCTGTTGATTGTGCTGACGGTCACGGATCTGCGCGTGCGGATGCTGCCGGATGTTATCAACTGGCCGGGGTTCGCGGCGGGGCTACTGTTTTCGGCGTTTGTGCCGCCGAATGATGGCCTTGCACGCTGGCTCGGGTACAGATTGTTTCAGGCGCGGCTGCCGGGAGCTGCGGCGGGAATGCTGGATGGACTTTTTGGCGCAGCGTTTGGGAGCTTTCTGCTTTTGGGGCTGGCGAAGGCGTACAAAGCAGCGCGCGGACGCGATGGCATGGGCATGGGCGACGTGAAAATGATGGCGATGGTGGGGGCGTTCCTCGGTTTGCGTGGGACTTTTCTTACGTTGCTGGCGGGGAGCCTGCTGGGAAGCTTGATCGGGCTTAGCGTCGTGCTGGCCCTGTACCTCGGCGGTTGGAAGAGCCGGGTGGCGAAACGCGCGAGCCAGCGCGGGTTGGGAACGGAACGCGGTCTGCGCTGGACTATCGCGAGCCAATACCAGTTGCCGCTGGGCACGTTTCTGGGGATCGGGGCGCTGGTGATGGTCTACGCGACGCCGGTGGTTGCGGCGCGCTGGCCGGTTTTCCGATGGATCGCCGGATAGTCAGGGGATTTCAAAGTTGAAAGTTGAAGGTTCAAAGTCGGGGAAAGAGAAAGAAAGAAAGGGAAAAAGATAACGCAGAGACGCTGAGAGACGCAGAGGTACGCAGAGGAAGAGAGACAAGAGTCGCAAGACGGAACTGATGCTGGCAGCACTCCAAAACGCGAACAACACGCAGCACCTGTGGACGCTGGCTGCGGAGCTGGGGGTGGCGTTCCTGGCGGTCATGGGGCTGGTGTTTTTCCTGTTGAGAAAGTTTTTTCAGAGCAGGCAGGATGCGCACAAAGAAGAATTCGCAACGAGCGCGCCGAGCACGGCGAATCCTTCTGCGTTCATGACGGCATCGATGCAAGGCGTGATTCAGAAACTGCGCGAGCAGGAGAAGGAGCTGGAACGGCTTCATCGAATCGAAAGAGAGCGCGCGGAGCAGACGGAGCGGCTGAGCGAAGAGGTTACCAGGAACATGCCCGCAGGGCTGCTGGTCGTGAATGCGACCGGGATCATCTCCACATCGAATCCGGCAGCGGAACAGGTTCTGGGAATTCGCGGGCTGGGATTCCGGCGTTACAGCGAAGCGTTGGGAGCGTCCTCGGACTTGACGAAGCTAGTGGCGGAATGCCTGTCGACGGGCAAGATTTTCCGCCGTGAAGAGGTGGAGCATGTTCCACCGGCGGGAGACACCAGGCATCTGGGCGTGACGATTTCACCGATCCGGCGCGGGACGGAAAATATCAGCGGGGCGATCTGCCTGTTGACGGACTTGACGGAGCTTGCGGCGCTGCAGCAACGGATGCGGCTCAAGGAGAACCTGGCGGCGCTGGGGGAATTGTCGGCAGGAATTGCGCATGAGTTCAAAAATGCGCTGGCGACGATTTCGGGCTACGCACAGATGATCCGGTCGGAGGCGCCGGAGGGCGAGGCCAGCGACCATGCAAAACGCATTCTGGAGCAGACGCGGAACATCACGCATGTGGTAACAGAGTTTTTGAAGTATGCGCGGCCGCTGGAAATCCCGGAGGAGACGGTG
>JBGQCW010000374.1:0-2605 GCA_041495565.1 Candidatus Acidiferrum sp. | reverse complement strand
TTCTTTCATTCGCCGCTAAATCTCCATTGGTGAAGGCCCAGCTACAGTATAGGCGCGTGCGAATTCGCGGAAAGCGGAATAACGGGGCTGTTGCTGTAGATGCGGTGAGTCAGGACTTGGCTGCCACCGGCACCGGAACTTCCTCAGGATATGTTTGCGGCTGCGCTTCGGGGACCAGCTTTTCCCAGTCGCAACCTTCTTTGAGACAAGCGTGAACGGTGCCGATCTTGGTGCGCTTCTCGACGGTGAACGGCGCGCCACACTTCGGGCACGGCTCGGCGATCGGCATGTGCGGCGTCGTAAAGTCGCAATCCGGATAGCGCGAGCAACCGTAGAAAATGCGCGGGCGGCCACGGCCACCCTTGCCGGCGCTGCCGCGGCGCACGAACTCGCCTTCATTGCACTTCGGGCATTTGATACCCATGGTGATCGGCCGCGTGTACTTGCACTTGGGATACGCTGAGCAGCCGATGAACTCGCCGAAGCGCCCGTGCTTTTTCACCAAGCCGTTGCCACATAGGGTGCACTTCTCATCGAGCGGCTCGTCCGGCTGGTGCGCGATGCGCGTGCCCTGGACAAGCCGGCGGGTGGTCTTGCAGTCCGGGTACCCTGTGCAGGCAAGGAAAGTGCCGAAGCGGCCGCGCTTGATGGCCATCTCCTTACCGCAATTGTCGCAATACTCGATTTTGGGTTCGCCACTAGTCTCTTCGGGAAGTTCGGGGGAGAGATCCTGAATAAAATCGCAATCGGGATAGCGCGAACAGCCCAAAAAGAAACCATGACGGCTGATGCGTTCCAGCAGTTCGCCCTGGCCGCACTTTTCGCACTTCTTCCCGGTGGGGATGCCTGCCTTGTAAGAAAGCATCTCGTCGCTGGCTTTGTCGAGATCCACGACGAATTTTTCCCAAAACTCTTTGACGGCTTCGCGCCAGGGCAGCTTGCCTTCTTCGATCTCGTCGAGCTCTTCTTCGAGCCGCGCGGTGAATGTCACGTCGAAGATGTCTTCGAAGCTTTTCACCAGCAGCGTGCTGACGCGCTCGCCGAGCATCGTGGGCGAAAAACGTCCCTGATTCTTTGTCACGTATTCGCGCTCGACGATCGTTGAAATGATCGAAGCATAAGTCGAGGGCCGCCCGATGCCGTCTTCTTCCAGCTCCTTGACCAGCGTGGCATCGTTGAACCGCGGGGGCGGCTCGGTAAAATGCTGGTCCGGACGAATCTTGTCCAGGCGAAGGACTTGCCCTTCCGCAACCTGAGGAAGTGCCCGGCCTTCTCCCTCATCGTCCTTTTCGTCGTCCTCGCGATCTGCGATCGACGCGGGCATCTGATAAACGCGGAGGTAGCCGTCGAATTTCTGGACGGAGCCGGTGGCCCGGAACGTGTAGTCTCCGGCGGAAATGTCGATGGTCGTCTGATCGAAGATCGCCGGGAGCATCTGTGAGGCGACGAAGCGCTGCCAGATCAACTGATAAAGCTTGAAGAGGTCCCCGTCGAGATACTTGCGGACGTCTTCCGGCGCGCGCATGGCATCGGTCGGACGTACCGCCTCGTGGGCTTCCTGCGCGTCCTTCTTCGACTTGTAGTAGTTGGGCTTTTCCGGGAGATAGTTCGAGCCAAAGCGCTGGGGGATCAGCTCGCGAACCTGCGCCAAAGCGTCGTTGGAAACATGCACGGAGTCGGTACGCATGTAGGTGATCAGCGCGACCGAGCCTTCTTCACCGAGTTCGATACCTTCATAGAGTTTCTGTGCGAGCGACATGGTGCGCTTCGCGGTATAGCGCAGACGATTGTAGGCGGCCTGCTGCAATTTCGAAGTTGTAAACGGAGGCGGCGGATTGCGCTTCTTTTCTTTCTGCGTGACCGCCGCGACTTGCCACTTGACCTTGCTGACCGCGCCGACGATCTTGTCCGCGGTTTCCTGGTTCGACACGGCGATATCCTCATCTTTGTGTTTGAAGAGTTTGGCTTCAAAGAGGGGTGGCTGCCCGGCATCCAGCATGGCGTGAATCGTCCAATACTCTTGCGGAACGAAGGCGCGGATTTGCTGTTCGCGCTCGGCAATCAGCCGCAGCGCCACGGTCTGCACGCGCCCCGCGGAGAGGCCGCGCCGCACTTTGTCCCAGAGAATCGGAGATATCTTGTAGCCCACAATGCGATCGAGCACTCGCCGGGCTTGCTGCGCATCAACCAAATTCGTATCGACCTGCCGGGGATTGTCGAAGGCCGCGCGAATGGCCTTAGGCGTAATCTCATTAAAGGTAACGCGAAAAATTTTTTTAGGATCTATGGCAACTGCTTTTTTCTTGGGAGCGGCCTCTTCTTCCTTTTTGGCAGGCTCTTCGGGTTTCGCGCCTTTCTTCTTGAACCGCGAAGCGCTGGGCTCCTGCTCGGTGAACTTGGAAGGCTTCGAGAGTACCAGGGCAAGGTGCGCCGAAATTGCTTCTCCCTCGCGGTCGGGGTCGCCCGCCAGATAGACCGCATCAGCAGAGTGCGCGGCCTTGCGAAGGTCGTTGATGACTTTGCCCTTGCCGGCAATGATTTGCAGGGTGGGCTCGAAAATCTTGTCGTCATCCAGTGTAATCGGCTTCTTGGTGTTCTTCTCTTC
>JBGQCW010000373.1:0-2605 GCA_041495565.1 Candidatus Acidiferrum sp. | reverse complement strand
GCAGGCGCGGCGATTGGCGCAGTCAGAGGTGTGAAGGACAAAGACAAAAAAGAAGCCGCCGAGGGGGCCGCGTTAGGAGCGCTCACGGCGTATCTGATGGAATCCGGCCGCGGCCACGAATTGAACTTGCCAAAAGGCGCGAAGCTGGAATTGGAACTCGAACGCGCTCTCTACCTAGTCAAAGAGTAGGCGTTCGCCGCAGAGGGAGCAAATGCACCGGCTTCTGCTATTGGCGGTTGGATTCTTTACAGTGGGGTTCGGAGTTTCCTCGGGGCAGACCGCCCCAGCTCCGGCAAACATTCGCGTGCGACTCCTAAACTACAAGACGGGCCGCCCGCTCAAAGGCCGCTATGTCGCGCTGTTGTTGTCCAGCCCAGACGGAAAGTATCTTCGTGCCGACGTAGTGAGAGAGAAAACGGATGCAGATGGTGTCGCTAGGTTCTGGTTCGAGGCAACGCCACCGCCAAGATTGTGGGTGGTGGCTTTAGATGATTACGCATGCGCAGAGCAAGAAGAATTTGCGACAGCTGACATATTGCAGCATGGCATCGCTGGAAGCTATGCGGATGACAGCCACTGCAAACCTCACGCCTCTTCGCTCCCGAATCCGCAGCCGGGAGAGGTTGTTTTCCCCGTACATCGCCTGAATCTCTGGCAGAGAATCCTCCGCGGCTTTGAGTAGTGAAGGGCGTTCTTCAGCAGGGGGATTTCGTCGCAGCCGGGGCCCGCTGCCAACTTGGCAAGCGCCTGACAGCTTGTTACAGTCGTGGTGTCCAGCAAATCACTGTGTAAGCCACTTACAAAGAGCATGCCGAGGAGAGGCTGAGACCCATGGGGGAAGAGACACGGGCGGCGGTGCGTGCCGTCGAGACGCTGGAGCGCAAAGACCGCGTCCTAATCGTCGAGGACGAAGACAACGCGCGAAAGGGCTACGAACAGCTCCTGCAGCGATGGGGCTGCGACGTTCTGGGCGTGGGGACCGCGGAAGAAGCGCTGGCGAAATTTGCCAGCTACCAGCCGGACACGCTAATTGCCGACGTGGAATTGCCGGGAATGAACGGGCTGGACCTGCTGAAGCAGCTGGGGCCGGAACTGTATGATGTGCCCGCGATCGTTATCACCGGCAAGGGGAGCGAAGAGCGCGCGGTTGCGGCCATCGAAGCCGGGGCGTTTTGGTACATCGAAAAGCCGCTGAAGGGCCCGGTGCTGCATGCGCTGTTGGACCGCGCGTTGAGCAAAGCCCGGGATGCGCGGAAACTCGTGGTGCTGCAGCGGCAACTCCGTCAAACAGGCAGGCTGGGCGACCTGGTCGGCGCGTCGAAGCCGATGCAGGAAGTGATGCGCATCGTGGAGATGGCCGCGCCAAGCTCCGCGTCGGTGCTCATCACCGGCGAGACGGGATCGGGCAAAGAGATCGTCGCGCGAACGATCCACAAGCTTTCCCCGCGTGCCACGGGACCGTTTGTCGCGATCAACTGCTCGGCCATTCCCGAAACACTGATGGAAAGCGAGATATTCGGCCACGAACGCGGCGCATTCACCGGCGCGGCCGAACGCCGCATCGGCTGTTTTGAATTGGCGGACTGCGGGACGCTGCTGCTGGATGAAATAGGCGAGATGCCCGCGCCGACGCAGGCGAAGCTTTTGCGTGTCCTGGAGGACCGCAAAGTCCGCCGGCTGGGTAGCAAGAGTGAAACACCTGTCGATGTGCGGGTGCTGGCGGCAACGAACAAGGACCCCGATCAAGCCGTCGGTAGCGGCCAACTGCGCCAGGACCTCTACTTCCGTTTGAACGTGTTTCATATCCACTTGCCGCCTCTGCGTGATCACAAAGACGACATTCCGCTTCTCGTTGAATATATCTTGCGGGACCTCAACGCCAAGCACGGCAAGCACGTGCGCGGTGTCGGCGCGGAAGTTCTGGACATTTTCATGGGGCACACTTGGCCGGGAAATATCCGCGAACTGCGAAATATTTTGGAGCGCGCTTCGATTATGTGCGAAAAGGACCTGATCACCCGCGCCTGCCTCCCGGGGGAATTCGGGAGGAGCGCGGCGAAGGGCCCTAGCGATCTTTCCAGCATCAAGTTCCCCGTGGGAACGACGGTGGATGCGATAGAACGCGAACTCATCCTTCAGACCCTGGGCGCAACGGGGAACAACAAGACGCGGGCCGCGGAACTCCTGGGCATCAGCTTGAAGACGCTTCATAACAAACTGAAAGAATACGGCGGCGAGCGCGCCGAGACAGAGTAGGGACGCGGAATGCAGCTGCGGCTGCGAACAAAACTTACACTGGTGATGACGGGCCTGGTATTGCTCGTCGTGGCCGTTCTGTCTGGCGTGTTTGCCGCCCAGCTTCTCGACCAGCAACTGCAGGAAACGAACAAGCGCGTGAATGACCTGGCAGGCCAGGTCTTTTTGCAGGCGCAACATGCGCTGACGGACGCCGTAGATCGTGGGTTGCGGCCGGCCTCGGACTCTTCTCCGGAAATCCACGACTACGTGAGACACGCGTTCGAGATCAGTGATGGTCTGCGTACCCAGCTCAAAGCCGCAAAAGACAATCCCTTGATCTACGAAGTGTCGATCACGGATCGCGACG
>JBGQCW010000372.1:0-2613 GCA_041495565.1 Candidatus Acidiferrum sp. | reverse complement strand
GTGAAAAACCGCACCAACGAAGGCGAACTCCGCCGCATCATCTGCGACGCCGGCTTCATCCCCGCCCAACGCGACACGCTCTATCGTTCTTATTCTCTGAAATAAACAGAAGTCGATGTAGGACTCAGGCTTTTGGGCGCAGGTGGATCGAAACGTCGACCACCATGCCGTCGGGCAACTCGACATCTTCCAGGAGGTAGAGAACTCCGCCGCGGAAACGCGCCTGGACCCGGCGAGGCTCTGGCTTGGCGCCAGGCGCTTCGGTCTTGGCACTGGGCACTTCGGTCTTCTTTGCTGCCGGCGCGCCGGGTGCAACACCCTCGGCGGCATCCAGCGCCTCATTCGCAAGCGCGTCGGCTTCGCGGTTTTGCTCGCGATAGACATGATTGATGCGGAACGATTCGAACCCCTGCGACATTTTCTTCGCCCGTTCGAAAAGCGGCCGCAGATCTTCACTCTTGACTTTGTATTGCCCGAGCATCTGCTTCACCAAAAGTTCCGAATCGCTCTCCACGCGCAGCGCACGGATCTTGTGCGACTGCGCATAATCGAGAGCCGCGATGAGTCCGTAATACTCCGCAACGTTGTTGCTCATGCGGCCGATATACTTTTTCAGTTTGGCGACCAGTTCACCGCTCCCATCGCGGATGACCACGCCGTAAGCGGCCGGGCCCGGATTGCCGCGCGACCCGCCATCAATATTCATGCGAAATGCCGCGGGGGACGGTTTCGGCTCTGCAGCCGCATCTCCGAAGAGGCCTTTGCCGCGTGGAGTTGGTGTGCGGCGGGGCATCAGGAATTTGTCGTGGCCGCCGAGGATGCGTTCGTGGAACCGCCGGCAGGATTCGCCACGGGAATCGGTTCCAGTGTGTAGAGGATGAAGCCGCAGCTCTCGCAGCGAAAGACTTCTTCGTTGGTTTCGGTGTGAAGCTCTTGAAGAATATGCGGCAGGACACGCATGCCGCAACCGCGGCACTGCCCATCGCGGGCTTCGGCCATGGCGGTGCCGTTGTGGCGTTTTGCGATGCGCGCGTAAAGCTCGCGCAAATCTTCCGGCACGGGAGCGATGATCCGCTCGCGCTCGGCAAGCACGGCTTCGAGCTGTTTTTTCTTCTCGGCCCCTTGCGCCTGAATCTCTTTTCGTTCGGCGGCTACGGCCTGCTCGGCTTCTTTCAATCTGGACTCCGCCATCTTCACGCGCCGATCGAGTTCTTCGCCGGCCATCATAACCTCGAGCTGGCGGTCTTCGGCTTTGGCAACTTCGGCTTCGGCGTTGGTGATCTCGTGCTGCAGTGCTTTGAAGGATTCGTTGGTTTTTACCGCGCCGCTCTGATCGCGGTACTTGCGGGCGCGATCCTTCCACTGTTGCACGTCAAACTCAAGCTTCTTGCGTTCTGTGGCACCCTGCGTATGGACCTCTTTCGCGGCAGCGAGTTCAGCGCGCGCGCCGCTGAGCTTGGCATCGGCTTCGCGGATGCGTTTCGGAAAGGTTTCCAGTTCCGCGCGCAAAGCGGCAGTCTGGTGGTCGACGCGCTGGAGCTCGATCAGGTGCGGAATCGCGGGATGCATGGGTAGGCAATTCTAGCACAGGGCGCAGCGGGCTTTGCGGGAAGCCCAACGGCGGATAGAATGCCTGCGTTTTCCGAGAAACTCTGTTCGAGCAGCAGGCACCGGGGAGGAAAACCATGCCGCATGTGCAAATCACTTGGGTCGAGGGACGGACACCGGAACAAAAACGGAAAATTGCCGAGCGCGTCACCTCCGTCCTGATCGAGGATGGCAAAGCGAAACGCGAGAACATTCACGTTTCATTCCACGATGTTCCGGCCACGAACTACGCTGAGGCTGGCGTGCTCGTGGTGGACCAGAAAAGAACGCCGTAAGTAACGGCAGCGCGAGACAGGTCAGCAAGGGCCGGCCACCTCTTCAACGAACGGCGGCAAAGCCCGCCTCTGTATAGAGGCTAGCCGGTCTAGCTTGCCGCGCGGGCGTCGCGGCGGATCATGGACCAGTCAAGGAAATAGCCGATGCCAACCGCCAGGGGAATGATGCCGAAGGCAGCAGCAGTCCAAACGTCACGATCAGCCTGGATCTGCGCGATCAACCCAAATGTAGCGATGTAGCCGAGTGCGCCGCTGACGAGCAGGATGCCCGCGCGACGGGAACGCGCCGCCTGGGTCAATTCAGGCTCGACGGGGATTTCGACCCCGCGGGCAATCGCCGCGAGCCGCTCTTCGCTGCGCAGCTTGCGTACCCGGTAATACGTGTAAAGCATGCCGAGGGGGACTCCCATCCCCAAAATCACAGCCACCAATCCAATCAATTCTCCGCCCATGGTATGCTCCTTCTTTCTTTCATGCGCCGGTGAGGCGCCGTTTATTGTGGGAACCGCTTTCAGGAGAAGGTACGCGAGCTAGGCCGGGAAAGTTCCCGAAATTTAGACAGAATTACCAATTGCACTACGTTCGCGAGAAATGGCCGTGCTCGCCGCTGCTCAGTTGACTTCGTGAACTTGCATGGCCGCGTCGATGGCGAGGTTGGGATAGCGAATGGGAGACCCGGCCGGTGCGGGTGCATGTCGAGCGGTGGCGGTGAAATTGCCGCCGGTGCACT
>JBGQCW010000371.1:0-2614 GCA_041495565.1 Candidatus Acidiferrum sp. | reverse complement strand
TTCGATCCGGGATTGCGGCCTGGACTGGCGTTTCTTCCCGTCCATTTTCACGAGCAGGTGGCGACGAACGATTTGACGATTGACGCCGTGGACCCCAAGTCCGGAACGTCGGAATTCAAGGCGACGGCGATTCGCATCGAGAAATGCGTGGAGAACTGAGTGGACTTGCATCTGACTGCGGCGAAGCCAAGTGCGGAGGAAAAAGCCGCCGTCCACGCGCTGCTCGGCCACGCTGAGTCCGGCTGGGAGGGCGGAGCGCGGCAGATCGAACGCGACGGGCGCGCGGCGTTCGGTGGAGAGGCGGCGCGCTCACGGCGGCATCTCCTGCTTCCCGTGCTGCATGCGATTCAAGAGCGAATCGGGTGGATCAGTCCCGGCGCGCTGAATTACACGTCGGTGCGATTGAACGTGGCGCCGGCCGAAGCGCACGGCGTTGCTTCGTTTTATGGAATGTTTTCGCTGTCGCCGCGGCCTCCTGTGACCGCGCACGTGTGCGACGACATTGCTTGCCTGACTCGCGGCGCCGGTGCGCTGTGCGCGGAACTCGAGCAAAGACTTGGGCCGGCGGGATCGCCTTGCGCAGGCGGGCAAGCGACTTGGCAGCGTAGCGCGTGCCTGGGGCTTTGCGAGCGCGCGCCGGCGGCGTTGATTACCGCGGCGGGAAAAACGCCGCGAGAGCGGGTCATCGCTCCTGGAACATCGGAAGGCATTTGTTCGGCGATAGAAGATGCCGCGAAGGGCAATCTGCCTGCCGAGGCTGACACGCTAAACACAAAGCTCTCTGTTCCGCAGGCGGGGCAAGCGCAACTGCGGCTGTTGCGGCGCGTTGGGCAGGTCGATGCGGCAAGTCTGGACGACTATCGGTGCGCCGGGGGATATGAGGCGCTGCGGCGGGCGTTCGAATGGGGAGCCGAGCGCGTCATCCGCGAAGTCATCGATTCGAAATTGCTGGGACGCGGGGGCGCGGCGTTTCCCACGGGGAAGAAATGGGAAGCGGTGCATTTGCAGCGCCATCTTGGCCGCGCGCATTACGTGATCTGCAACGCGGATGAATCGGAGCCCGGCACATTCAAGGATCGCATCGTGATGGAGGGCGATCCGTTTGCGGTGCTCGAGGGGATGACCATTGCCGCGTTCGCGGTGGGCGCGGAGAAGGGTTTCATTTATGTTCGCGGCGAGTATCCGCTGGCGACGGAGCGGCTGAGTCACGCGATCGAGGCCGCGCGAGCGCAGAAATTGTTGGGAGCCGACATTCTCGGCCGCGGGTTGCGTTTTGATGTCGAAGTTCGGCGCGGGGCGGGGGCTTACATTTGCGGGGAGGAGACGGCGCTGTTCAATTCGATCGAGGGTTACCGCGGCGAGCCACGCAACAAGCCACCGTTTCCGACGCAGTCCGGCTTGTTCCGCGAGCCGACGGTGGTGAATAACGTGGAGACGCTGATCAATATCCCGGAAATTATTCTGCGCGGCGGCGCTGCCTATGCGCGGATCGGCGTAGGAAATTCCGCAGGGTATCGATTGTTTTGCGTTTCGGGCCACGTGGTGCGGCCGGGTGTGTACGAAACGCCTTATGGACCTACGCTCCGGAATGTGATTGACATGGCGGGTGGCGTTGGAGGAACTGGAAGACTGCAGGCGGTTCTGCTCGGTGGCGCGGCCGGCAGTTTTGTTTCACCGGCGGAACTGGACACTCCCTTGACGTTTGAAGGAACGCGCGCGATCGGAGCGACGCTCGGCTCCGGAGTGGTGATGCTGTTTGATGATTCCACGGATCTGAAGCAGATTCTTCTTCGCATTGCGGCGTTTTTCCGGAGCGAGACCTGCGGGCAGTGCGTGCCGTGCCGAGTCGGTACCGTTCGTCAAGAAGAGGCCCTGCAGCGGCTGGTGCGGCGCCAAGCGATTGGGTCGGTCGCCGAAGAGAGCAACACTCTGCAGGAGATTGCGCAAGCGATGCGCGATGCCTCGATTTGCGGTCTGGGGCAAACGGCGTCCGGCGCGATTCTTTCCGCGATGAATCGATGGAGCCTGTTTTCATGAGCGAGCAGGCCCAAGGACCATCTCTGCTGATGCCAGTGCCGCGGGCCCCGGTCCCGCAAATTCCCGCAGCCGCTGCACGCCGCGAGATTGAGATCACGATTGATGGCAAGCGCGTGGCGGTTCCGGAAGGCGCGACGATTCTGGACGCGACCCGGAAACTTGGCATCGATACTCCGACGCTTTGCTTTCTCGAGACGCTCACTCCGGTGAACGCGTGCCGCATCTGCGTGGTGGAACTGGAAGGCTCGCGCACGCTCGTTCCGGCATGCTCGCGGAAAGCCGAGGCGGGCATGATCGTTCACACGGAATCGGAGCGCGTGCGGCTGAGCCGCCGGCTGGTGCTGGAGTTTCTGGCGTCGGCAGTGGACGTTTCGACCGCGCCGGCGATGTGCGAGTACATGAAGCGCTATGGCGCGCGGCCAGAACGATTCGGCGCGCGGGCCGAGACGGTGGCGCAACCGCCGAAGATCGACAACGAACTCTACATGCGGGACTACTCGAAGTGCATCCTTTGTTACAAGTGCGTGGAAGCTTGCGGCGTGGATGCGCAGAATACGTTTGCGATTGGCGTCGCCGG
>JBGQCW010000370.1:0-2621 GCA_041495565.1 Candidatus Acidiferrum sp. | reverse complement strand
TCATCAGCACGTTTCCGTTCAAATTCAACTCTTTCGGCTGGCTCACTTTCGGCCGTAGATCCAGCGATGCATTGTTCGCGCTGAATTGATCCTCTTCTTTTCCGCTGCGCCGCGATCCCTGTACGTTCCCTGTTCCTTCGATTTTCATCGGCCATCCCTCGGGCGCAAAGTGTGCCGTCAATGTTTCCGCGCTCAAGTTCGTTGAGCCATCCGTCTCCTGGGATGTCAGCTCCGGTTTTTTCCCGCTTGCTCCAGCGCTGGCCACAAGCTTCTCGGCGCGAAACGCTGCGTCCAGCATTAGCGTCAGCTCCCCGGCCGTCAATCGCGCCTTCGCTGTTGCCGCTTCCACCGGGCCCTGAAGGTGCATCACCCTCGAGTCGCGCCCGAAATCGAGGCTCTTCCCTGTGACGTGAACGGGGGCTTGCGCGCTCGTCTTCCTCTTCTTGCCCGCCACATCGCTTTTCGACGGAACGAGCAGCATCTGCACATCCCGTAGCAGCCGCACCGCTCCTTCTTCCGAGTGGTACTCCACTCCCACTGCCTCGCCGTTGCCGTTCGGGAAAACAAATTTCACCGGCTGATCCGACTGCGCTGTCCCGCTGGCTCTGTTGAATGTCATCCCGCGCGTCTCGACATGCACCTTTCGCGCCGCTGCCCCTTCGGGATTCTTTGCCACCCGCTCGGCGTCCGCGGCGCTCTCCAGATCGAACTGAACCTCGCCGCTGCAAGCGATGCTTCCGCCTTCCTTCTCGTACTGGCAGCTTCGCGTGTGAATGGTGTCGTGCCGCGCCCCGGTTTTCCCGAAAATGGTGATCTTCACGTCTTCGAGCAGGCTGGCTTCTTTATCCTTGAAGTCCGTGGCCTTCGACGCCTCCACGGTGAAGATTTTTCGATCGCCGTCCATTTTCGAAAACGTCAGCCCGCTCGAAAACCGTGTCGCACCCTTGGGCGCAGGCGGGGGCGCTTTTTCCTTTTCCCGGTGCTCGACCCATTTGCGCTCGAGATACACTCCGACCGTCAGGGTTGCCAGCAGCAACGCCGCCGTTGCCGACCAGCGCGCATACTTGGCCGCCTCGCTTCTCTTCATGGTTTCAGTTAAGCAAAATTTCGGAGGGCTGTATAGACGAGGGAGCTATCGATCGGAGGGAGGAAGGATTACCCCGCGGAATCGGCGCTCGCCGCCGTATCCGGCAGAATCCCAAAATTCGCGGCCGCCACATTGTCGCGTTGCGTGTTCTTCACCAGGTACATGGCCTCATCCGCCAGGTGCAGTAGCCCTTCTTTGGTGCGCGAATCCTGGGGATACGACGCCACCCCGACGCTCGGCGTCAGCTTGATGTTCAATCCTTCCGGCACAAGCCAAGTCGTCTCGCGGATCAATTTATGCAAACGGCGCGCCACGTTGAAGGCATTGTCTTTCGACGTCTGCGGCAACAAAATCACAAATTCATCCCCGCCATAGCGGAACGCAAAATCGATCAGCCGGCAGCGCTCCTTCAGCGCGTTCCCGATTTCCCCCAGCAGCCGCGATCCCACCAGGTGTCCGTGCGTATCGTTCACTTGTTTGAAATGGTCCAGATCGATGAAAACGATGGAGAACTCGTAATCGTAGCGCTGCGAGCGGTAGATTTCCGTCTCCAGAATGAAGCTCATGTGCCGGGCGTTATAGAGCGAAGTGCAGTCATCCTTAATGGTCAGCTCGTGAATTCTCTTGACGTGCCGCGCGTTCTCCAGCGCAATCGCCGCAAAGTCCGCGAGCGCCTCCAGCAATTTCAAGTCCCGCGGATCGAATCCCTCCGGCCCGATGCAATTGATCAGCTCGATGACGCCCAGGCAAGTGTCGCGAAACTTCACCGGCACAGCGACGATCGACTGCGTCTCCGTTTTGGTCTTCTCGTCGACCTTGCCGAAAAACCGCGTATCTTTCGCGGTGTCCGGCACCACCACCGTCTCGCCGCGCTGCGCCACCCAGCCGGCAATCCCCTGTCCCATCTTGATCCGCACGTCTTTCAGCGCCTGCGAGGCCTTCCCCACCGCCAGTTCGAAGTACAGCTCTTGCGTAGTTTCATCCAGCAGCAGCAGCGACCAGTTGTCCGGGCGCAGGAACTCATCAATCTTTTCCATGATGGTACGGAGAACTTGATCGAGCTGCAGCGAAGAGGTCAGCGCCTTCCCCAACTCCTGGAAGATGGCAATCTCACCCGCCACGCGCTGTTCGGCAGGGACCGCGGGATTGCGGCGGCGATCGACAGCCGGAAACTGCTTTACTTCATCCACGCTCGGTTGAACCTGTTCCTTCAGAAGATTTTGCCGCACTGCCTCTGCTTTCCGCGCGAGCCTGGCGACTGCAAAGCAGCCGCCGAAAACGTCAATCGCTTTGCAGTCGGCCTGGCGTCGCCGCGTTCCCGTCGCTACTATTCAATGCCGATTTGCTCGATCCAGGCACACAACCGCGATTCCCCGCCAGTATAGGCCCCTCGCAAAAATGTGCGCAAGACGCTCGTGGTACAGGCGTGGCTATCTTGCCATCCTCACTTAATGGCAGGAACCAGGAAGGCCCCCGGAATTCTCCCATCCAGCGTCGCCAGGACTGCCCCGCTCGCCTTGGCGAGCTGCGCAAG
>JBGQCW010000369.1:0-2626 GCA_041495565.1 Candidatus Acidiferrum sp. | reverse complement strand
GATTCAAAAGCAAGCCGCGGAACTGATACATATTTCCGGCACGGATTTCTATCATTATCACATGCCGCAACTGGCGGAACGCCTGGTGGCGACCATGCCGGGCAAAGAACCCAAGAAAGTGTTCTTCGGCAATTCCGGGACGGAAGCAGTGGAAGGCGCGATCAAGCTGGCGCGTTATGCGACCAAGCGCGACAAGTTCATCGCTTTCTACGGCTGCTTTCATGGCCGCACGCTCGGCGCTTTGTCGCTGACGGCCTCCAAGTCCACCCAGCGCACGAATTTCGGCGCACTGCTCGGCGGTGTGGAGCACATTCCGTACCCTTACGCGTACCGTTGCGCGCATGGCCACACGCCCGAAACCTGTGGGTCAGAAATCCTCGAACTCCTCGAGCAGCAGATGTTCAAGCGGCTGTTCGCGCCCGAGGAGATCGCCGCGATCATCATTGAGCCGATTCAGGGGGAAGGCGGGTTCGTTCCCGCGCCGGCATTTTTCCTGCAGGAATTGCAGCGCATCTGCAACCGCCACGGCATCATGCTGATCTTGGACGAAGTGCAGTCGGGCATGGGCCGCACCGGAAAGTGGTGGTCCTACGAGCATGCCGGCATCGAGCCGGACATTCTTTGCACCGCGAAGGGCATTGCCAGCGGTATGCCGCTGAGCGCCTTCATCGCCAAGGAAAGCGTCATGACGTGGAAGAAGGGATCCCACGGCACCACCTATGGCGGAAACCCCGTGTGCATCGCTTCGGCTCTGGCGACGATGGACCTCATTGAAGGCGGGTACATGGAGAACGCCCGGAAGATGGGAGACTATATTTTCGGCCGCATCAACGATTGGCCCAGCCGCTTCAAGGTCGTCGGCGACGTGCGCGGCAAGGGATTGATGATCGGCATTGAAATCGTGCGCGATCAGAAGACCAAGGAAAAGGCAGCCGGCTTGCGGGATGTCGTGATCAACAAAGCCTTCCGCAAGGGGCTATTGTTGCTCAGTGCGGGCGAGAACTCCATCCGCGTGTCGCCGCCGCTCCTGATCGACCAGGAACAAGCGGACTTCGCGGTGCGGACGCTCGAAGATTGCTTCCGCGAAGCAGAGAAACAGATCTGATTTGAAAAGAGAAATTGGAGAATAGAAAAAAGGGACACAAACTTCCGAATCCCGTGGCTGCCGAAGAAGAAATAGGTCAGCCGCGGGATTTTTGTTTATACTGCGCGGAAGTGGGAGACTTAGGCGTCGAGGCCATGCCAATTTTTTCTCAACTGATGTTTCACGCACTGCATTGGGCGGCACGGCGAGGCCTGCGCGAAGAGGAAGATTTTTCCAGCGACTCGAAAAAACTGGAAGCGCGGCGCACCGGGGTGCGCGGGGAAACTTACGCCTACTGGTACTTGCGGCGGAATGGATATGTGTTCGTGGCCCGCAATTACACGCCGCGCGGCATGAAGGGTGAACTGGACCTCGTCGGCTACGATGGGAAGACGCTTGCCTTCGTCGAGGTTCGCACACGCACGGTGAGAGACGACCTGGCGGCCTTGCCGGAACTCAGCGTCACACGAGAAAAGCAGCACGTCGTGGTTCGCACGGCGCAGCGCTTTCTCTCGGAACGCCGCGTGGGAGAATGCCCCTGCCGGTTTGATGTGGTGGCCATTGATAACCGGCCAGGGCAGCCGCCGGTCGTGCGGTTGCACAAGGACGCCTTCAGCCCACAAATGTAGCAGGGCACGAGCGGAACATCTTCACGGCGGCGAAAGAAGCGGTACAATTTGGGGAGATTGGTGGTCTTCCCTTGGGAGACCCGGAACACACTCTAGGAGGATTTCTTTGCCGGAGTTGCGGAAAGATCCGATCACGGGCCGCTGGGTGATTATTTCGACGGAGCGCGGAAAGCGGCCAAACGATTTTCTGCGCGAAAGCGTGGTCGCCGCGGACGCGAAGAATTGTCCGTTCTGCGTGGGGAGTGAAGCCAAGACGCCACCGGAGATCCTGGTCTACGGGCGCAATGGCGGCGGGGCCAACACGCCGGGCTGGAGCATTCGAGTGGTGCCCAACAAGTTCCCGGCGCTGGGCATCGAGGGTGAATTGGACCGTGAGGGCGAAGGTCTCTTTGACAAAATGAACGGAATCGGCGCGCATGAAGTGATCATCGAATCACCGGAGCATGCGGCGACGCTGGCAACGCTGCCGGAGCGCGCAGTGGAAGACGTGCTCTGGGGATACCGCGACCGCATGCTGGATCTGAAAAATGACAAACGGTTCCGGTACGTGCTGATTTTCAAGAATCACGGTGAAGCGGCGGGAGCGACGGTGGAGCACCCGCACTCGCAATTGATTGCGTTGCCCATCGTGCCGCGCCGCGTGCGCGAAGAAGTGGATAGCTGCTGGCACTACTACAATGAGAAAGAGCGGTGCATTTTTTGTGACATCATCCGCCAGGAGCGGGACACCGGCGAGCGGGTCGTCGGTGAAAACGAACACTTCATCACGCTAGCCCCTTACGCCTCGCGGTTCCCGTTTGAAATGTGGCTGCTACCCAAGGCGCACGGGTCGTCTTACGAAAACAACCAGAGTTCGATGTACGCGAGCCTGGCACGGATGCTGAAGGACATGCTGATGCGGTTGGACGAAGTG
>JBGQCW010000368.1:0-2634 GCA_041495565.1 Candidatus Acidiferrum sp. | reverse complement strand
TCGAGAACGAGCGGATGCATGATCTCAGGTAATACTTTAACTCCGGCTTTGCGGCATTCGATGGCTGCTTCGATGATGGCGCGCACCTGCATCTCGAGGATTTCGGGATAGGTGATGGAGAGACGGCAGCCGCGATGGCCGAGCATGGGATTGGCTTCATGTAACTGGTCCACGCGGCGCGCCACGGTCTCCACACTGATTTTCAAATCGCGCGCCAGCTCTTCTTGCTTGGCCCGCTCGTGGGGCACAAATTCGTGCAGCGGTGGGTCGATCAAACGGATGGTGACTGGGAAGCCGTCCATGGCCTTGAAGATCCCGACGAAGTCGCGGCGCTGGAACGGCAGGAGCTTGTCCAGGGCCTTGACGCGAGCTTCCCGGTTGTCGGCAAGAATCATTTCCTGGATGGCGCGCTGGCGCTCGTGGCTTCTTTCCGGCTGTTCGAAGTCGGTGAAGAACATGTGCTCGGTACGGCAGAGACCGATGCCCTCGGCGCCAAACTCGATGGCCTTGCGAGCGTCCTGCGGTGTGTCCACGTTGGTGCGGACCCGGAGGCGACGGGTCTCATCGGCCCATTTCATCAGAGTTTCGTAGGACTTTGGGAATTCGGGAGTGACCAGCGGCATGGCGTCGGCGTAAACCACGCCTTCGCCGCCGTCCAGAGTGATCCAATCCCCTTCCTTCACGACCTTGCCGGCGGCGGTCATGGTCAACGATTTGTAGTCGATGTCGAGATTCTCGGCTCCGACGACGCAGCACTTGCCCCAACCGCGGGCTACGACGGCAGCGTGACTCGTCTTGCCGCCGGTTGCCGTCAAGATACCCTGAGCCACGGCCATGCCGCCGACGTCTTCGGGGCTGGTTTCTCGCCTGACGAGGATCACCTTCTCTCCTCGTTCGGCCCACTCCTCGGCTTTTTGAGCGGAGAAAACAACTTTGCCTACAGCGGCTCCGGGCACGGCATTGATGCCGGTGGCCAGAATTTTCGAGCTGAGAGATTTCTTGTCGACCTTCGAATCGATTACGGGATAGAAGAGACGCTCGATGTCTTCGGGCTTGACGCGCAGAAGGGCCTCCTCCTTGGTGATCAGTTTTTCATTGGCCATGTCGACAGCGATACGAAACGTCGCTGCGGGAGTGCGCTTGCCCGTTCGGGTTTGCAGCATGTAGAGCGTGCCGTTCTCGACCGTGAACTCCATGTCCTGCATATCGCGGTAGTGTTTCTCAAGTTTTACTTGAACTTTCTCGAGCTGGCCGTAAACTTTGGGCATCGTCTTAGCCATCTCCAGCAAGTGCATGGGCGTGCGAATGCCGGCGACAACGTCTTCCCCCTGGGCGTTCACCAGATAGTCGCCATAGAAAATCTTTTCGCCGGAGCTGGGGTCGCGCGTGAAGCAGACGCCCGTGCCGGAAGTGTCGCCGGTATTTCCGAAAACCATCTGAACGACGTTGACGGCGGTGCCGAGCAGCCCGGTGATTTTTTCGACGCGGCGGTAGGTTACGGCCTTTTCCGCCATCCAGGAACCGAAGACGGCGCCGATCGCGCCCCAAAGCTGATCGATGGGATCGTCCGGGAAATGCTTCCCGGTTTTTTCCTGGAAGAGAGCTTTGTATTCGGCGACCAATTCTTTCCAGCCGCTGGCGGGAACGGCGGTGTCATCCTTGGTGCCGACGCGGCCCTTCATGGCGCGAAGGCGGTGTTCGAGGTCTTCCTTGGGCATTTCCATCACGACGGTGCAATACATCTGCACGAAGCGGCGATAAGCGTCGTAGGCGAAGCGTTCGTTCTTGGTGGCGGCGGCCAGGCCGGCGACGGAGCGGTCGTTCAAGCCGAGGTTGAGGACCGTTTCCATCATGCCCGGCATGGAGCGCGCCGAGCCGGAACGCACGCTGACGAGAAGAGGGTTGTTCGGGTCGCCGAGTTTCTTTCTGGTCGCGCGTTCGAGCCTTGCGACGTTGTCCGTCACCTGTTTTTTCAGCGCGGAGGGATATTTCTTGGCGTTCTTGTAGAAATAGTCGCAGGCCTCCGTGGAAATCGTAAAACCCGCCGGCACGGGCAGGCCGATCTTGGTCATCTCCGCGAGTCCGGCACCCTTGCCGCCGAGCAGATCGCGCCACGTCCCGTCTCCTTCCGCTTTACCAGCCCCGAAGGAATAGACCCATTTTTTCACGGCATGCCTCACAAGAGATTTTTGGTTGTCGAACAATTGATGCGAGCGGCGCTTTTCTTCAGCGACAGCCAGAGAGCCTGTCGGCGCGCCGACTTGAAAACAGTTCAAGTAATACTTGAAGAAACTATCGCCGCTCTTCTCCACCGAGTTCTGAAAAGTCGGCGACGGTGGTGAACTCCCGGAGCAACTCCGCGAGCAGCGTCAACCGGTTGCTGCGGACAGCTTCGTTCTCCGCCATCACCATGACGCCATCGAAAAACTGATCGACGGACTTTCGAAGGCCGGCGATGACCTCAAGAGCTTCCTGATACTTCCCCGCGCGCTTCTGGAGTTGCACTTTCGATGCCGCGTCGCGGACAGCGGTATAGAGTTCGCGCTCCGCTGCGTTCTCGAACAGCTCGGGATTCACGTGATGGACCTCGCCGACGGGCAGGTTGGCCTTCTCGAGAATCTTGCGAATACGCTT
>JBGQCW010000367.1:0-2650 GCA_041495565.1 Candidatus Acidiferrum sp. | reverse complement strand
TCGCCGGGCAGGCAAGAGCAGCGGAGAACGTGGTGCGCAAGATGCGCGCTGCCTTTGCGTTGATTCAGAAGAAAACGCGGAAAACGAACCGGCCGGTGAGGGTTTATTGCGAGGCGTGGCCGAATCCCCGGATTGCCTCCCCACCGTGGGTGGCCGAGGTGCTGAAGATTGCAGGCGGCGAGATGGTGGTTCCGGCGGGCGAGAAAGTCACCGAGGAGCAGATTGCGGAGGCCCGACCGGAGCTGATTGTGCTGGCATGGGCCGCGACGGGCAAGAAGGCCGATCCGAAGCAGGCTTACCAAGTTGAGGCGTGGAAAGATGTGCCAGCAATCCGGGAGCGGCAGGTGCATGTGATCAGCGACGAGTTGTTGAACACGCCGGGCCCGCCGTTGGTCGCGGGTGCGCGCGCACTCTACAAACTTTTTCATTCCGCGAATAGAACGCGAGAACGGGCATGAGGATTGTCGTCGCGGCAGTGATTGAGCGTAGCGACCGGCGTTTGCTGATCGGCCAGCGCCGGAAGACCGATAGCTCACCACTCAAATGGGAATTTCCCGGTGGAAAGGTGCGCGATGGCGAGTCGCCGGAAGTTGCACTCGCGCGTGAGTTGCAGGAAGAACTCGGTGCGACGCTGGTGAAAAGCGTTGAACTTGGCCGCGCGCGTCATCACTACGCTGGAACACCCGAGGAGCTGGAAATCCTTTTCTACGCCGTGGAGATTCTCGAATCGGAAATCATTTCGCGCGCGTTCGAACAAATCGCTTGGGTGCTTCCGAAAGAATTGGGCGCATATGACTTCCTGGCGGCCAATGCACAGCTCGTGGCCCAGCTTGCTACGGGCCGCATCAAACCGCGCGAAATTCTAGAGAACTCCGCCTGACAACGCGGCACGATAGTTCGTGCCGCAACCAATGTCGCTACAAATCCCTCAGGAAATGACCGGGTTCGGTTTCTCGGTGTTAATGCCCAAATCCTTGATCGCTTTATCGAGGATCGGGCGCTCAATCTTTCCATCCACGAAAAGTTCGTGGAGCGTCGCCAGCGTGATGAAGCGCGAATCCACTTCGAAGAAATCTCGAAGTGCGGCGCGGCCTTCGCTTCGTCCAAAGCCGTCCGTTCCCAAAGAAGCAAGCCGACGCGGCATCCACTTGCTGATCATGTTGGGCAGCGTCTTCAGGTAATCGGAAGCCGCCACAAGAACTCCCGGCGCGTCCGCAAGACATTTCGAGACGTAGGCCACGCGCGGTTTTTCGCCCGGGTGCAGCCGATTCCAGCGCTCCGTCTCATTGCCATCGTTGTAAAGTTCCTTGTAGCTTGTCACGCTCCAAACATCCGCCGCCACGCCATACTTGGTTTCGAGAATTTCTTGCGCACGCAACGCTTCATTGAGAATCGCGCCGCTGCCGAAGAGCTGCGCGCGCAACTTCGCCTTTGAATTTGCCGCGCGCCGGAAGCGGTACATGCCCTTCAGGATGCCGTCCTTCACGTTGCCCGGCATCGCCGGCATGGCGTAAGGCTCGTTCATCACGGTGATGTAGTAGAAGACGCTTTCGCCGTCCTTGTACATCCGGCGAATGCCGTCCTGGATGATGACCGCGATTTCATACGCAAACGCGGGATCGTAGGCTTTCAGGTTTGGCACCGGCAGCGCGAGCACTTGGCTGTTGCCGTCCTGGTGCTGGAGTCCTTCGCCCGCGAGCGTCGTGCGCCCCGAGGTTCCACCGAGCAGGAATCCGCGCGTGCGCATATCGGCGGCGGCCCAGATGAAATCCGCGATCCGCTGGAAGCCGAACATCGAATAGTAAATGAAGAACGGAATTGTGTTGATCCCGTGCGTCGCATACGCGGAACCCGCGGCGATAAAGGAAGCCATCGAGCCGGCCTCGGTAATGCCCTCTTCTAGGATCTGCCCGTCTTTCGCCTCTTTGTAATAAAGCAAGGTGTTTACGTCCACCGGTTCATACTTCTGGCCGACGCTTGAATAGATGCCCACGGTGCGGAAGAGCGACTCCATGCCGAAAGTGCGAGCTTCGTCCGGCACGATAGGCACGATGAGCTTGCCGATCTCAGCATCCTTGAGCATTTTGCGGAGCATGCCGACGAAAGCCATCGTCGTGGAAACTTCCCTGCCCTCGCTGCCTTCCAGGAATTCCTTGAAGAGCTCGTCATGATCTGCGACCAGCGGCTTCGAACGTACGCTGCGCCTCGGAACGTAACCGCCCAGCGCTTCGCGTCTCGCGCGCAGATATTGAATTTCGATGCTGTCCTCGGCCGGGCGGTAAAACGGCACCTCGAGGCAATCTTCATCGTTCAACGGGATGCCGAAGCGCGAGCGGAATTCCCGCAATTCGTCTTCGTTCAGTTTCTTCTGCTGGTGTGTGACGTTCTTCCCTTCGCCCGCTTCACCGAGGCCGTAGCCCTTGATGGTGCGCGCCAGGATGACCGTCGGAGAGCCCTTATGTTCCACGGCCGCCTTGTACGCCGCGTAAACCTTACGCGGGTCGTGGCCGCCGAGCCTCAGCCGCCGCAAACTCTCATCGGACATCGGCTCGACAAGCTGCAGCAGACGCGGGTCACGTCCAAAAAAATGTTCGCGAACGTACGCGCCTGAGGAAACCACAAGTTTCTGATAGTCGCCGTCGACCGTCTT
>JBGQCW010000366.1:0-2659 GCA_041495565.1 Candidatus Acidiferrum sp. | reverse complement strand
GCACTGACCTGTCTGGCTATTCGCAAGCGCAGCTCGACCAGGTCGCGCTGCGCTTGAATCAACGTCCCAGAAAGACTTTAGGATTCCAGACTCCTGCGAGTAGACTTCAACAAAGTGTTGCGTCGACTGTCTGAGCCGGCAGCGCTAACCGGAAACTGACCTACCACCGAAGGCTCCACCGCTGCGCGATGTGGGTTGCACAGTCAATCAAGGATCAGGGCCGGGCGGCGAATCACTCCTCCGTCTATCTCTTCTGCTTGTGATAGTGTGAAGTCAATGGTCTCGGGTTGCCCGGATGGGTCGTGTGGCGTGAAGCTGCTCGCAAAACTCTTTTTTCTGATTCTGCTTTGTCCCTTCGTATCCCTTGCTGGCACAGGTGTTTCCCTCGTCCTTCGCCACGTCACCGTCATCGACGGTACGGGCCGCGCTCCGCAGCCCGATCAAACCGTTGTCATTGCCGAGGGCCGGATCACCGCGATCGCTCCCGCTGGCCGCATCAAGATCGACAAATCAGCCAACGTAATCGATGCCCGCGGCAAGTTCCTGATCCCCGGCTTGTGGGACATGCACGTTCACCTCGCCGGAGTGAACGCCGACCCCGCCTGGAGTAACGACGTCTTGCTTCCGTTGCTCCTCGCCAACGGCATCACTGGCGTCCGCGACATGGGCGGCGATCTCGAAGCGCTTCTCTCCTGGAAGCGCGATGTCGAAACTGGATCGCTCCTGGGCCCTCATATTTACGCTTCCGGTCCCTGGCTGGCCGCCCGTGGGCGGAAGACCCCTGAACAGGTTCCGGTCGCGAATGCCGATGAAGCTCGCGCGGCCGTGCGCGACCTGAAGCAGCGCGGTGCGGACTTCATCAAGATCATCTCGCTGCCCTCGCGCGAAGCCTTCTTCGCCGTGGCCGACGAAGCCAGGAAGCAGAACATCTCTTTCGCCGGCCACCTGCCCTTCGAAATCGGCGCTGCCGAGGCTTCGAACGCCGGCATGCGCAGCATCGAACATTTTCTTTACAGCGGTTTCGCGCTCTCCTTCTCCTCACAGGAGGAAGAGCTCCGCAAACGCCTCGTCGAAGCGGAGAGAAGAGGCGACTCCGCTGCATGGGAGAAGATCGCGCACGAAGCGGATGCCACGTTCAGCCCTGAAAAAGCGGCCGTGTTGTTTCAAACGCTCAAGAAAAACGGCACCTGGGTTACCCCGACCATCGCTTCCCTCGACATTACTTCGCATCCAGATTCCTGGAAACTGGACGACCCAAACCTGGACTTCGTTCCTCCGCCACTTGCCAAACAATGGCGTACTTCCTTCAACGATGCGCGCAGGAAGGAACGCGCGTCGTGGCTCGGACGCCAGTCCGCCAACGATTGGAAATTGACCGGCGAGTTGCACCGTGGCGGAATCCCGCTGCTGGTCGGTTCAGACTCTCTGGATCCATTTGTATTTCCCGGCGATAGCCTCCACCGCGAACTCGCGGAATTTGTTCAAGCCGGGTTCACACCGCTGGAAGCAATTCATGCCGCCACGCTTGGCGCCGCACAATTCATAGGCCGCGAAAAGGATTTCGGAACGGTCGAAGCGGGGAAAACCGCGGACCTGGTCCTGCTGGACGCAAATCCACTGGAAAATATCTCAAACACTCGTAAGATTCTCGCGGTGATTCGCAACGGCCAATATCTCAATCGCGCTGCCTTGGATGCACTGCTTGCCAAGGCGAAGTCCGCAGCGGCCGCCGTGCCGGCAGATAAATGATCCTCCATCGTACCGCAATCCAAATTGAGCCTCGCAGCTTCCCCCTGCGCTGGAATCTGTTACTTTTTCTGTTGATTTTCGCCGCTTCCGCTGCCGCTCCATCTTTCTCGCAGGGCCGCGAGGACGAAATCATCGCCAATCTGGCTGGTGGCCGCGTCATCGTTCACGCTGCAAGAGACGTCATTATTTTTGCCGCTATCGATCAGCCTGTCGAACGAAATTCCATCCCGCCGCGCGTGATGAGCCTCGATTCCACTCACATCGGCGTTCTTTTCGGCGCCTCGGAGTGGCGAATCCCCGCCGACCCAAAGCCCATTCGAATGGATCGCGATTTTCAACACATCGGCGCGAAAGATCAGCGCTACGAATCGGCTCCCGGCGAGGCGGAACCTGATCTTGAGACCATCGGCATCGCTTTCCTCGAAAAGCTACGTCCGCTCGTTGCCCAGCTTCATCACAAACTTGAGTTCGTTCCCGACAATCCTATTTTCCAGATTGTGATCATCGGCTATGGTGCGGACAACTACGGCCCCGAAGTGTGGGTCGCCGAATTTCGCATCGAACAGGAACAAATCGCCACGCGTGGTGAATACTGGCAGACGCGCATTCTCCGCCCCCGTTTCACGCAGCTTTATCCCCCGGAAAAACATGCGCCGCGCACAATTGTGGAGAGCCGTTATCCTGCCGACCTCAAGGGTCCGACATTAGCGGAGCTGATTCAAGGCAACGATCCGCGCATCGTGGGTCTAGGCGCCAAAGAGCCGCGCTTTGTGAAAGTGCTCGAAAACCTTCACGCCGGCCAGGCACAAAAAGCTGCTCCGGAGGACTCGGCAAATTTCATGCGAGCGGTGTTGCCGCTGATCGCCGGCAACGCCCCGTTTGTCTTAGGCACGATGGACGAGCGCCGCGG
>JBGQCW010000365.1:0-2664 GCA_041495565.1 Candidatus Acidiferrum sp. | reverse complement strand
TTCCGGACCCGGCGGCGCTGTCGAAAGCCAAGTCTCTTCTCCCCCGCGCCACTCCTGACGAACAACTCCTGGTCCGCTGGATGACCAGCATTCAGGACCGCGACCTTCTTCCCGCGATCTCCAACATGAACGACCTTCTGAAACGCTACCCCCGGGACAAGCACGTCCTGTACCTCACTTCGGAATGGCTCTACTTCCAGCAGGATTACGACCGCTCCCGCGCCATGATGGAAACCCTGCGGCAGCTCGATCCCAATTTTCCTCCGGTCCTCAACATGCTCGGCTATGCCTACATCGAAACCAATGATCCCGATCCCGTTAAGGCGGTTGCGTGTTTGAAGCGTTATGCGGAATTGCAGCCTAACAGTCCCAATCCCGAGGACTCGCTCGGCGAGATTTCGCGATTTGCCGGCGATGATCGCGGCTCGCTGCAACATTACGGCGCGGCTTTGCACATCGATCCCACTTTTTTCACTTCGCAGCTTGGCCTGGGAGACACCTTGATCCTGATGGGCAATTTCGCCGACGCGCGCAAGGAATTTGACCGCGCTATCCAGATCGCGGTGAATCCGCGCGATGAACTCCATGCCAAGTATCAAAAGGCCCTCGCCTCTTTCTGGGAAGGACAATCCGAGGAGGGCCGTAAAGCCCTCGCCGCTCTGGTGGAGGAAGCCGCCGCCAAGAAAGAGCCCAATGCGCAATTTGAAATCGCGCTGGGACGCGCTATGCTCGCCCCCAGCTTTCAGGACGAACTCGATCAATTGGCCACTCTCGCTGTTTTTCTGGAACATCCTCTCGCCGGCATGAGTGAAGCGGACCGCGGTGTGGCTCGTGCGGCGGCGCTTCGGGAGCGCGCGCGAGTCGCATCGCTCAACAAGCTCGCGGACAACGCCGCGGAGGCCATCTCCAAGCTTGAAAGCTTCGCGGCATCCTCCCGCGATCTCGTGGTCGAAAGCGACTATGAATCCGCGCGCGGCTATTTGCTCTTTTCTCGAGGGGATTTCGCGAACGCCGCCGGCGAACTGGCCGCCGATTCTCATTCGCCGCTGGTGCTGCAGCAGCTTGCGCTCACCCAGGAAAAACTGGGAAACACCGCGGCCGCCCAATCGACACGCCTACGCCTGAAATATCAGCGCGCTCCGGTAGTCGAGTGGTTTCTGCTCACACACCAAAGCGCCGGGGCCTCCCCCTAGAGTTTCTGAAAACAAAAAACGCGTTGCCCCGGCTGATTCTCCTGCCGCGGCAACGCGTTTTTTGTTCCCTGGCCACTCTGCTATGCTTTTTTGAACAGCCGGCTGATCCAAACCAGAATCACCGCACCAATAAACGCAACGATGATGGAACCGAGGATTCCTCCACCGGGCCAAATCCCGAGCCTTCCGAAGACCCAGCCGCCGACGATGCCGCCCAGGATGCCAAGGATGATGTCCACCAACGCTCCATATCCGCCGCCCTTCATCACTTGCCCTGCGAGCCAGCCGGCGATCAGTCCGACCACAATCCAGTAAATCAGTCCCATGGTTGCTGCCTCCTTTTTTTCTTGAAACTCTTAAGGATGGAACCCCAGTGTGCCCACCTTTTAGAACGCGCCTTGCCGAATGTCAACCTCGCGGCTTACACTGGCTCGCAAGAAAATCACTCAATCCTTACGGAGAGTTGATGACTTCGCGTATTCGTTTTTTCCTGCTGCCACTGCTTGCCTTCGCTCTCTTCGGTGCCGCTTGCTCGAAATCCCCGGCGCAAAAAGAATCGGCTGCGCGGACTGCCTCCCAATCTGCCTCGCGTCCCACTATCGTCTTCATGACCGACTTCGGCACGGCCAACGACGCCGTAGCCATCTGCAAAGCGGTGATCGTCGGCATCGCGCCAGAAGCACGCATCATGGATATCACCCATCAAGTCACTCCGTTCCAAATTGAAGAAGCCGCGCGATTGCTGGCCGGAGTCACTCCCTACTATCCCGCCGGCACGGTATTCCTCGTCGTCGTCGATCCCGGCGTGGGCACTTCGCGCAAAGCCGTCATCGTGAAATCAAAGAAGGGCCAGTATTTCGTTCTTCCTGACAATGGACTGATGACCCTGGTGCTCGACCGCGACGGCCTCGCATCCGCCCGCGAAATCACCAACCAGGCCTGGATGATCGAGTCTCCCGTTTCTTCCACCTTTCATGGCCGCGATATTTTCTCTCCCGCAGCCGCGCACCTCGCCGCCGGCTGGGACTACAACCTCGTCGGCTCGGAGGTTCCGCAACTCTTCCGTCTGACTCCGAAAGTTTCCATCACTACCGAGAAAGGCATCGACGGCGACATTATCGGCCTCGATGATCCCTACGGCTCGCTGATCACCGATATTTCCGCTGACGAATTCCAGAAACTCGGCTACAACCTCGGCGACAAGATCGTGATCCAGATCAACAAGAAGCCCGTTACGCTCCCCTACGTGAAAACCTTCATGGACGTTCCCGTCGGTGATTCCCTTCTCTACATCGATTCGCGCGGCCGCATCGGCATCGCCAACAACGAAGGCAATTACTCCAAGAAATTCGATGTCATCCCGCCGGGCACCATTTTCATTCCCCGCAAGGGCGCTCCCCTCAAGCGAAAGTAGCCGAGCAGGCCGGGCCAAATTCCTCTTGACTTGTTGTTGCCCGTTAGGTATAATTTA
>JBGQCW010000364.1:0-2674 GCA_041495565.1 Candidatus Acidiferrum sp. | reverse complement strand
TTCGACGTGAGGTCTCACTCCGGGAAAAGGCGTCAGGGCAAAGTCCAGGATGTCGCCGCGATGATGAGGGAAGTGCGACCAGCCATTGGCGAAGGAAGGCACCGGGCGGATCGATTGAATCTTTTCCTGCTCCCGCTGGAGACCGATGATGCAAAATGCCGGGCCCATGCGCGTGATTTCCGTGATGAGAAGTTTGGTCATGGCACTGCGCCGCGCTTTTTTCGGCGCGGCTTCCCAGGCTTTGCGCGCGCTGAAATCAAATGGCGAATTTCGACGCCGTGGCCTTCACTGCGCCAGCGCGCAGAGAGGAGATCAGCAACGAGACGGCGATGGCACTCTTCAGGGCCAGCCTCGGAGCACAGCAGCGCAACCTTGGAAGGCCAGCTTGCGGTGTCGAGCATTCCCGGAACGCCGCGATCTTTCATCAGGGTGAGGAAGCCGGTTTCGTAAGCAGGCCAGTCCTTGGTCTTGCGATAGGTCTTGAGGAGTTCGGGCGTGGGCGCGAGAAGCGGTTCATGAACGTAGGCGATTCGGGCAATTTTCTGAAGGAAATAGGCGAGATCGCGGTGCTTGGCGTAACCGGAAAGCTGTCCGCCGCGGTTCTGGCGAATGTCGATGAGCCGCTCGACACCCGCTTCTTCGAGGAGGGCAAAAAAATCTTGCGCTGTCTTTCCCGCGAATCCGATGGTGCAGAGGAGATATTGCATGGCGCTCAGAAATATTCGATGGCCTCGGGGGATGCGCGAAAGGCAAATTCCTCGGCCTGCCGCCGGAGAGCTTCTTCAAGGGCGGAGTCGCGCTCGGAAACGAAGAGCGCGCCGGTCGTGAAAGCGGCGCCGCCATGCAGCTCGAGCAAACGATCCTCAGCGTCGCGCTGCGATTCGAGGATGCCGCTGCGGCGGATGTGCACGGGTACGACGCCGCGCTCGATCAGCGCGGGGCAAATCATCAGGAAGCGGTGGCACTGAAGAGGATCTTCTTCGGCGCACATCAGGACAATGTTCGTGACGCGCGACAATTCCAGAAGGCGATCGACGCCAACTGAGAAATCCGGGGACTTGCGGCGCGCGACGTAATCGACCAGACCGTCGGAACGGTAAACGCGCGGATCTTCGGGACGTCCGCCCAGAGATTCCCCGAGAAATTGATATTGGACTTTGACGCAACCCGCTGCGGCCTCCAGCGGCTCGCGATTGAACTGAGGGAAACGGAAACTGCCGGGGCGGCTGCGAACATCACAAAGCGTCGCGACGCCATGATTGACGAGAACGGCTAGAAAATCGCCGAGGTCGTGATTTGAATGGCCGATGGTGAAGAGGATGTTGCTTGTGGCGTTCGATGGAGTCATGGAGGGGCGCTCGGAGGGCCACGTCGTATTCTGCCGAAAGGCGGCTGGTGCGGCAAGCGCGGAACATCCGGCAGATTGTTGCTATATTGCCTGCCCCGTCCACACCGATATCGCGGCGCAAAATGAACTTCATGCTAACGTTAAGAGAAGCCGCTCATAGAAAAAGAAGCCGGCCATAGAGCCGCGATACGCTTTGTATCATGGTTAACGGAGCGGGCCAATGGCCAATGCCGTTGTCCCGATCGATAGTTAGAGATGTTCTCGGAAAAGACATCACGATTAATTGGAATCGTCGGGCTGTTCTTTCTCTGCGTGTGGAACGCGGAGGCGCAGCGCGTGCGAGGCGAACTGCGCCTTGAGGTGCATGACCCACAGGGCGCAGCTGTGGCGCCCTCCGGCGAGCTCGTCAGCGAAGCGAACCAATTTCACCGGACGTTTCAGGTATTGGCCGACGGGCATTACGTTGCGCAGGATCTCCCATTCGGCGTTTACCGGCTGAGTTTGCACGCGGAAGGGTTCGCGCCATGGAGCAACTTGATCGAAATCCGATCGGAAGTGCCGGTGCGCGCTTCGGTGACGCTGGGCGTTGCTCCGGTCACGACCCAGGTGGAGGTGAACGATTCCGCGACGCTGGTTGATCCGAGCCGGACGGGATCGATCTACTCCATCGGCCAACAGGCGATCGAAGAGGGTCTTTCCGCGCGGCCCGGCCGCAGTCTCTCGGACCTCGTGAACGATCAGCCCGGGTGGCTCTACGAGGGGAATGGCACTCTGCACCCGCGCGGATCCGAATACGACGTGCAATACGTGTTCGACGGGCTTCCGCTGACACAGAACCGATCGCCCGCCTTCGCGCCGGCCTTCGACGCGGACGATGTGGAATCCATGCGCGTCTTAACGGCGAATTTCCCCGCGGAATATGGGCGAAAGCTCGGGGGCATCATCGAAGTCACAACAGTGAAAGATGTGCCGGGCGGGCTGCACGGGCAGGTGGATGCAGGCGGCGGGAGCTTTTCGACGGTGAGCGGCTCCGCGGCCCTTTCCTACGCGGCAGGCAAGAATCGTTTTTCGGCGAGTGGCAACGGTTTTCACACGGACCGCTATTTGGACCCGCCCGTCCTCGCCAATTTCACGAATCGCGGAAGCGCAGGCGGTTTTTCCGCTTCGTACGAGAAAGATTTTTCCGATCGCGACCGGCTGCGCATCACAGTGATCCATGATGATGTGCGCTTCCTGGTTCCGAATGAGCTCGTGCAACAGGATGCGCTCCAGCGGCAGGACATTACGAACAGAGAGACCACCGGGCAAATCTATTTTCAGCACACG
>JBGQCW010000363.1:0-2678 GCA_041495565.1 Candidatus Acidiferrum sp. | reverse complement strand
TACGCATGGCGCGCGGCTGGGAAAGCAAGGACGTCGAATCTCAAGTGGAAGCGACGCAAGCACCGAAGCAAAAACCAGGTTCGGGTCCCAAAACCCCCGAGCAACTGAAGCGTGATCAGGAGCGCAATGATTTGCAGCTATCGCGCACCCGCATCGCGAACGACCTCGCTTCCGCCAGCCACCCAAACCATCGCAAATCGCTCGAAGCCGCCCTCGCCCACCTCGACAAGAAAATCGCCGACCTCGGCTAACGGGCACTCAGCAAGCATTCTCGAAGATGTCTCCGTGTCCTCTGTGTCTCCTCTGTGCCCTCTGTGTTAAAACCTTTCTCTTCGAGTTTTCATCCCGTGCTCGAAGCAATGTCACGCACGCGCCAATCATCGGATAAAATCTCCAGCCAGCCCCCAAAAGTCATTCACGTAATAATGTGAAAGCACGTTCCCGAACAGATAGCAAACGCCCTGGCACGGCGGAATATCTCCATAGATATTCTTCCCGAGCGCAAAGATCTTCTTCAGCGATCCATCGCGCAGCAGATTCCCCGCCACCTTGTGCAGCGGCTCGCAGGGATAAAAAACATCCCCGTTCGGATACACCCGCGGAAACATTGTCGGGAAACATTCAAAATCGCGGAACCGCAGCAGCGTCTCAATCGTCTGCGGCGTGCCGTTAATCGGCTGCGTCCCGCTACGCCGCCGCTCGATGATCTTGTCCACCAGCGCCTGATACCGCGGGTTCCGCAGCAGCGCCAGATTCGGCATCTTCTCCATCTGCGCCGATTGCGCCGCGAACACAAACCCCTGCTCGCCGCACCAATCGAGCAGCCGCTCCACTTCGCCAATGTTCCATTCTTCGATCACCGTGCTAATCGTGATGCGCCGCGGACTGCCCAGCTGCTCCTTCGCGAGCTCTAGATTCTCCAGCACTTTCGGCAACGCCGCTGGTTTCGAAAGCGGGTTCGTTGGATCAGCCGCCAGCGCGTCGAGGCTCACCACCAACCCCGTAACCGCGCGCAAAATTCGCGGCTTCCGGTCCAGCAACGTTCCGTTCGTGATGAGCAACAGCGAGCGGTATTTGCATTCGAACCGCGCCGCCTCCACTAACTCCTCGATATCCGCTCGCAGCGTCGGCTCACCTCCGGAAATCACGATGGAATCCGTCTCTTTTCGAATGCGCTTCAGCAGCCGAATCGTCTCCGCCGTCGGCAATTCGTCACTGAAAACATCCGGCTCTTTTTGCGTACAGTAACTACAGGCCAGATTGCACTTGTGGGTGACGTAAAACGTGACTGCGTACGGCGCCACAACTCTTGTCCGCAGAATCTTCCGCCGCCACGCGTTTCGAAAATAAAGCTGAAAATTCTTCGCCACAAATGGCGCCTGCCGCACCAGCCCCCGCAACAGCTCGCGCTTCGTGGGTGCCCGCTTGTCCAGCGCACTGACGGGAACGAAATTTGCTTTCTTCTCAGCCATAGCAGCGACTTCAGCCTACAGGAGCGGCGCGAGCAAGCCAAGAAAGCAGCAGGGGCGCAGCATGCTGCGCCCCTGCTTTGCAAATCGGCTGATCTTGAGTTTTCGAATTAGTCGGTGAACACCACGCCCACGGCAACATGCCCCTTTTCCGCTCCCGCGTCGATCCGCACGACGTAACCGCGCAACTTCATCGCTTGCACGCCATCGGGACCGGGTGCGTCCATCGTGACTTGCAGCTCCGACTGCAGTTGCGGCAGGTGCTTCAGCGAAATCAGCGCACCCTGCAGCGAGAGATCGCGCACTATCGTCTCTTCTTCGAATTGCTTGCCCCCTTCAGTTAGACCGCAAACTTTTGCATGGAATTGCGCTTCCCGGCGCAGCGCCGTGCGCGTTCCGGGCATGTGAGCTTGTACGCCGTCACCCGCTCCGCCCAGCGTAATCACCATGCCTTCGCTCGCCGCAAAAACGGAATCAAACTCCTCGCGCGCCTGCTTGAGCAGCGAATCCACCATGCGATCCGTGGAGTCCGGATCGTGATGGAAAAGCACCAGCGTCTTCGCTCCGGCTTCACGCGCCACGCGCACTCCCTCCCGCCACGACGAGTGCCCCCATCCCTTTCTTGTGGTCGCAAGCTGTTCCGGCGTGAATTGCGCGTCGTTGATGAAAATGTCCGCGCCCGCGGCCAGTTCGCGCAGGTTTGCGTCCAGCTTCGGATCTCCCGGCTCGTTATCCGTGGCATAGGCGATTGTGCCGGCTGGCGTTTCGATGCGAAAGCCCAGGCATCCTTGCGGATGATTCAGCCACCGCGCCGTGATTTTGCTCTCGCGAATCGTGAAAGAATCCCCGCCGTCCACTTCCTTGAACTTCCGCTTCGCGTTCATCGCGGACATATCCACCGGAAAGTACGGCAGCGCCATCTGCGCTTCGAACACTTGTTTCAGACTGTCGCGCCCCAGAAATTTCGAACGGAAGCTGTAAAAATGAAATTCGTTGTTTTCGACGTACAGCGGAGAGAAAAACGGAATCCCCTGAATGTGATCCCAGTGATAGTGCGTGACAAAAATGTGCGTCTCCGGAGTTTTTCCTCCGTTCGGCGCGGCCCAGCGGCTCCCCAGCATGCGCAATCCCGTCCCGCAGTCCAGAATGAATTGCGTGCCGTCCGGAGCAATCAACTCCAGGCAAGGCGTATTCCCGCCGTAGCGCCAC
>JBGQCW010000362.1:0-2700 GCA_041495565.1 Candidatus Acidiferrum sp. | reverse complement strand
CTTCCCCCCACAAAGTGAACTGGCAGCAAACGGTCCAGATTTGCAAAGACTATGAGTTTCTGGTGCTGTTCACCTCAACCGTCGGATTCGAGAGCGACATCAAGCTCATCCGCAAAATCAAGGAATCGAATCCCGGCATGAAGATTGCCTTCGTGGGGCCGCACGGGCACATCAAGCCGAATGAAACGCTGATGGCCAGCGAGGACATTGATTTTGTGACACGCGGAGAGTTCGACCACTCCGTAGTGGACTACGCGCACGGGAAGCCGCTCAGCGAGATTCAGGGCGTCAGTTATCGCAAAGACGGCAAGATTGTTCACAACGCGGAGCGCCCGCAGCTTCACACGGAAGAGCTGGATGCGCTGCCCTTCGCGACCGACATTTACAAACGCGACCTAGAGATCGAGCGCTATACCGTGCCGTTCCTGCTGCATCCGTACGTGTCGTTTTACACCACGCGCGGCTGCCCGGCGCTGTGCACCTTCTGTATGTGGCCGCAGACGATTTCCGGGCATGCCTGGCGGACGCGCTCGACGGAAAACGTGGCGCGCGAAGTGAAGCAGGCGCTCGGATACTTTCCGCAAATGAAGGAAATTTTCTTCGACGACGACACCTTCAACATCCGCAAGGATCGCGTCATCGATCTTTGCGCCAAGTTCAAGCCGCTGAAGTTCCAGTGGTCGTCCACGGCGCGCGTGCATAGCGATTACGAGACGATTAGGGCGATGGCGGATGGAGGAGCGCGGCTCTTCATCGTGGGGTTTGAATCCGGCGACGCGCAAATTCTGAAAAACATTAAGAAGGGCGCGACCATCGAGATGGCGCGCAGCTTCATGAAGAACTGCCGCAAAGTCGGTATCCGGGTGCACGGCGACTTCATCATTGGTCTGCCGGGAGAAACCAGGGAGACGATTCAGAAGACGATCGATTTCGCCAAAGAATTGGACTGCGAAACGATCCAAGTTTCGCTCGCGCATGCCATGCCCGGGACCGAATTGCACGACACGATGGCGGCGCAAGGCTTCTTGAAGATCGAAGCGCTCGCGGATTCCAGCGGCCACCAGTTGCCGCACATCGAGTATCCGCATCTTTCAAAGGCGGAGATGATGTCTGGCGTGAACCGCTTCTATGATGAGTATTACTTCCGCCCCACGGTCGTATGGCGCATCGTGAAAGAATCGCTATGGGATAGCAACGAACGAAAGCGGCTGTACCACGAAGCGACGGAATTCTTGAAGCTGCGCGCGGAACGGCTGAAGTGGGCGCGGCAGGGCGGCGAGGATTACAAGAAGCCCCTGATTTCCGTGCCGGAGACGCCCTCGGCTTCCGGAAACGACTAAACCTCACAAGATGGCAAGCGAGAGAAGGCTGAGAATCAAGACGTTGCTCATGGTCTTGGCGATGGTTGTGTGCGCCAACGCCGGGGACTTGCTGCTGAAGCGTGGAATGTCGCAGAACGGGGCCGTCGAGCTGACCGCCGTGGGACTTGCCCATGCCTTCCGGCTGACGGTGACCAACGGGACGATCTGGGTGGGCATTTTCTTTCTGACGGGCTTCATGCTGAGTTATATGACGGTGTTGAGCTGGGCGGACTACAGCTACGTGATGCCGGCCGGTGCGTTTGGCTATGCGCTGCTCACGTTGATGGCGGTGATTTTTCTGCACGAGTCGGTTTCGCCGCGCCGCTGGATTGGCGTTGTTCTGATCTGCGTAGGAGTGCTGCTTGTCGGGCAGACGAAGCCACGGACTACCGAAGTAACGAGCGAGGCAGTGGCATGACGCGCGTGATTTTCGCCTTGGCGGTACTCATTATGGGCAGCACCGGAGGCGAGATCGCCATCACCTACGGAATGAAGGCAACAGGCGAGCCGGCACGGCTGCGGCCGCGGGCATTAGTTCAATTTCTGGGGCGCGCACTCCGCAACGGGTGGTTCTGGGCGGGCATTCCGCTGATGGCGGTTTCCTTTTATGCGTTGCTGGTATTGCTCTCTTGGGAGCCGATCAGCCTGGTGATTCCCGCGTCGGCGCTGAGCTACGTGGTAGGAACCCTTGGTGCCAAGTACATCCTGCGCGAGCAAATAAGTCCCGCGCGCTGGGCCGGGGTCTTGCTGGTTTGCGCCGGCGTCGCGCTCGTCGCGGCTGGCTGACTTCGCTGGACAAGAGAATCCACCGATAGAGGACAGGGCCAACAGACACTCGTGGTAGTGTTGAGCAACTGAAGTGCTGGCTGGATGCGTGCGGCAACCGATTCCGTTTTCCAGGCATCCGAGTTGGCAGCGAATTTCAGGTCGTCGTGTGACGGATCGCGCCGTTCGCAGTTGGTTCGCGGTGGCGCGGCAAGGGGATGTTGGTTCGGTCCTGGCGGGATTGCATTGATCCTCGTTGTGGGTCTATGTGCGGACGGCATCTTATTCGCAACCTCTTGAATGCCATCCAAGCGTTCTTTGTCAGCCGTCGCGCGAGCCCTTAGGGTTTTTCCATGTTGAAGATTCTTTTCATTCTTGGATTCTTGGGAATCCTGACGTCGACGATCTACTTGGCGCTCGTCTTGGTGGCGGCGCTTCGTTTTAGACGCCGGCCGAAGGCGGCTTCGACGTTCACACCTCCTGTCAGTCTGCTGAAGCCTTTGCATGGAGCGGAGCCCGGCCTCAGAGACTATCTCGAAGGGTTCTTCCGGCTGGACTACCCGGACTACGAGAT